>JANLRI010000133.1:0-4928 GCA_031361565.1 Betaproteobacteria bacterium
GGTTAGCAATGTGTGCTTTTGGAGTGAAGATGGCAACACCGTGAGCGCCGCCACACTAGATGAGCCAAACGACCGTGGCGGCGGCCGCCAAGCCGTAGAGCGCTGTTCGCTTATTGTGTTTAGTCAACAATACCGTGGCGATTAAGGCTGTGGCACCCCAAAGGCGCCAGTCTTCACGCAGTCCCACAAAGATAAGAGGTAGGCTCTTGCCTTGACTCAAGGCGTCCATCTGAAACTTCGCAATTTCAGGCGCGCAAATGGCTACCAAGGCGGCCAAAGGCGCAAAACTTAGCGCTTCCGCAAACGCTCCCTTGGGTTGGTATTTTCGCGGCAGAACGAGAACGGCACACCGTAGCAGGAGTATCAGTGCCATTAGCAGGAGAATGGTTAGCCAAATGTCGAAGGCGCCTAGCTTCATGATCGGTACTTTCTTGTACGACCCGTAAAGCCCGCACCAATGCCTGCAAAAATGGCCGTGAGTAGGCCCAACTGATACGGCCAATGAAAGGTAAAGAGCGAGACCACAGCACTGACAAGGGCGCACAGCGCGGTGGGGCGATCGCGCACCATCGGCACCAGAATTCCCATCATCGCAACGATTCCAAGGTAAGTAAACTTTGGCGAGGCGGGCATCACACCGGCCGCCAAAATACCCACGATGAGACCCGTCGTCCAGGCGGCATAGACTGGGGCGTCCATGCCGAGCAAATAAGACACTCGGTGAGTGAAGGCGGGCTTGCCGGGACCAGTCTTCGCACAGCGCAACAAGAACATGGCAATTGCACCGTCAATAGAGAACGCCGCTACGAACAAGCGCTTACGCAAGGGAATATGGTGCAGTTTAGGTGCGATGGCGGCGGCGTAAATCACAAACCGAATACAGGCCAAACCGACCGCGAGCAAGATCAAGCTCTTCGCGGCACCGGCACTCATCAAGGGCAACGCGACCATTTGCGCCGTGCCTGAGTACACCAGGACAGCAAAGCCGAGCGACTGCAAGGTGCTCAGGCCGCCGTTGATCATCCCCAATCCGACCACAAACCCCCAGGCAAAATTGCCAGGAATCGTTGCGAGCATGACCTGCACGCCAGCCATAAAGGCGGCCTGTCGTCTAGGCTTAAGCCTTTGGAAATTCAAAAGACTGAGGGCTGAGAAGCTGGCGCGTTCGCCATCAACGGTGGATAGTCCACATAGCCCGATACAAACTCACGTTCAGCGAAGCTAAGTTCATCGAACACATGGCGCCTGACCCGGCCGATGTCGGCGCCATAAACGTGAATGCTAACCGTCACTTGATCAGGCAGGGCGTTCGATACCCGGTGAATATCACCGATGCTTGGCGAGACACGATCTACTTCGCCCTTACCAAGAATGTGCACTCCCTCGTCGCGCCAAGTACCCTGCGCATCACGCCCAAAGTGTTGGCAGCGCTCGGCACCGCGCAACACACCAATCAAGCCCCAAACCGTGTGATCATGAATGGGGGTTTTTTGACCCGGCCCCCAAATAAAGCTGACCACGGAAAAACGCGCTTGCGGGTCGCAATAAAGCAGGTACTGTTGATAGGTCATTTCCGAGGGCACGGCGTAGGCCTCCGGCAGCCATGTGTCGCTGGCAACGAGTGCCGTGAGCAAGGACTCCGCGGCATTTAGGAGTTCAGGTTCGGCAGGGGCTTGACCCGCAAGGATGGTCATGGCGTGGATAAATGACTCGAAGGGGTTGGGAGGTTTCATGAGGTCGCCAAAAAAGTGCGCTTAGGACGGTAGCCTCTAACTTACCATTTTGAGTAAACTAGATAAATTCGTCTTCATGACTTGATTTGAAGGTAAGTTTGGTAGGCTGAACACATGGAGTGTACCGAAGTGAAAAGCGTAGATTTATTTGTGATCGGGGGTGGTTCAGGTGGGGTACGGGCTGCGCGCATTGCGGCCTCGTATGGTGCTCGGGTGGCGTTGGCCGAGGAATACCGGATGGGCGGTACCTGTGTGATTCGTGGCTGCGTGCCCAAAAAATTGATGGTCATGGCCTCGCGCTTTGGCAATGAGTTTGAGGCCGCCGAGGGTTTTGGTTGGGAGGCGAACCTGGCACGCTTTTCCTGGCCAACCCTGATGGGCCGTGTTCATAAAGAGGTCACCCGTCTTGAGGGCATCTACACCAGTAACTTGAGCCGAGTTGGGGTGGAGCTTCATGCGCAGCGCGCCTGCATCCTAGACCGGCATACCGTTCAGTTGCAGGCGACGGTTCAGGGCATGCCCGCACAGACGATTCGTGCCGAAACGATTTTGATCGCCAGCGGTGCAACGCCGACCATGCCGGACGACATGCCGGGAGCAGAACTAGCCAGTAGTTCAAATGATTTCTTCCTCTGGCCCGAACTACCTCAGCGGGTGGTTGTTCAAGGTGCCGGCTATATTGCTTTGGAGCTTGCTTGTCTGTTGAAGCGGCTCGGCTCCGAGGTGACCTTGGTGATGCGAAGCGACTTGGTGTTAAGAGGTTTCGATCAACAAGTACGCGAGTTCATTCAGCAGCAACTGATCACCGACGGCCTGACCATTAAGGCCAATACGACCATTGCCGCCATCACCTCCTCGCCAGGGCGCTTGCAAGTGAGCTTGTCTGATGGCACGCAACTCGGCGCTGACCGCGTGCTACGAGCGATCGGTCGACACCCTAATACTTCAGGCCTTGGCCTCGAAACCTTGGGCATCAACTTAAACTCAGTCGGTGCGATTCCTGTCGATGACTTCTCAGCGACGGCTGTGGACAATGTCTACGCCGTCGGTGATGTTACCAATCGGGTGAACCTTACACCTGCTGCCATTCGCGAGGGCCATGCCTTCGCAGACTCGGTTTTTGGCCAAAGGCCGCGCGCGGTGAAGCTCGATGTCGTTCCGACTGCAGTATTCACGACGCCCGAAATTGGGACGGTAGGGTTGACGGAGGAGTTGGCTAGAAAAAGCTATGCGCACATTGATATCTATGCGACCCGCTTCAGGCCAATGAAGATCGCTATGGCAGGCCAGTCAATCCAGTGCTTCATGAAGATCATCGTAGATAAAGAAACTGACCGAGTCTTGGGGGTGCATATCATTGGCCCTGAAGCTGCGGAGCTTATTCAGTTGGTCGGCATTGCGGTGCAAATGAAGGCGACTAAAGCGGACTTCGACGCCACCTTGGCGGTACACCCGACCATTTCAGAGGAGTTGGTAACGATGCGAGTGCCCCGGGCGTGATAAAGTTGTTTGCTCCAACAGGGCGCGATCAACGCCTTAATCTCGTAAAGCGCAACCCAGATTTCCAATGTTTGGCCTACTAAGAATCCATCAACTGCCTCGTTGGCCTAGTCGGCTCGCGATGTTGTTGCTGTGCGCCGCGCTATTGTTTGTGCAGAGCTTAGGCCATGTGCATCGTGCCATGCATTGGCCTACTCAAGGGGCAGTCTCAAACCTCGCAGCGGAGCGGGTCGACAGCTCGGGCCTGAGCTTTGTCGACTTGGCGCCCGCCCACGCTGACCCGATTTTTCTTGGTCTTTTTAAGGATCATCAAGATCTCCCCAAGTGCCAACTATTTGAGGGTGTTGGCACTGCTTCGGCTCTGGCCAGTGCCACGGCCACCGTGCCAGTCTCGGTGCAGGCACTGATACTCTCTACCTTCCACAACGTCTTCATAGTCGAGCGACTAAGCCGACACTTCCAGGCCCGCGCCCCTCCTTACGCTTGAAGCTTTGAAACTTGCGGAGCGTCGTCGTGAATCGTGTAGCGACACGCCCTTTGACAAAATTCATTGGCCGTATCGAGATCATGAAATTCTTCGTCGAATACCCCAGCCCAATCAAAGGGCGAGAAGCGATTGGCCTATCGGCTAAAGCCATGGCGTCAAGGGTGGCCGCATTGGGTCCTTGCTTGCTAAGTGCTGGTCTGCTGAGCCCTTGCCTTGCCGAGGCGCAGACCAGCCTCGAAGAGGTCACGGTGACCGCCAACCCGTTACGGTCCAATGAGCTCGTGTTGCCGACCAGACAATACTCTGGTACTGGGCTTGTGCTGAGATCTCAAAGCAGCTTGGGCGAGACTCTAAGCGGCACGCCAGGTGTCAGTAGCACCTATTTTGGCCCCCAGGCCAGTCGTCCGATCATTCGCGGTTTGGACGGCGACCGCATCAAAATTCTCAATAACTCTGGCGCGAGTCTTGATGCCTCCAGTCTAAGCTATGACCATGCTGTCGCCATCGATCCATTGATCGCCGATCGCATCGAAATTTTGCGAGGTCCCGGCACACTCATTTACGGTGGTAATGCCATAGGTGGGGTGGTTAATGTGATCGATAACCGCATCCCACGGGTCCCCATGGAAGGTCTTCAAGGTCGTAGCGATATCAGTGTCGGCAGTGGCGATCGTTCGCGCAATGGGGCGCTGGTGTTGGAAGCGGGCAGCAAAGACTTCGCGTTTCATGCCGATGTACATTCCCGCAGCGCCGGGGATGTTTCGGTGCCACGAAGCCTGCCCTGCCTGAACCCTTTTTCAGCGCCAAACGCCAGTCGATTGTGCAATTCGGCGGCTAAGACGGAGGGCGGTGCCCTGGGTGCCACGGCTTTTTTTGAGCGCGCTTATGTTGGGATGTCGCTTAGTGAGTATTCTTCGAACTACGGCTCGGTGGCCGAGGACAACGTCAGTATTGCCATGCGCTCAAATCGCTTCGCACTGGAAGGCGAGGTGCAACTTAACTCCTGGCTAAAAAGTATCAAGGGCCAATATAGTTATACGGACTACAAGCACACTGAGTTGGAGGCTGGTGTCCCGGCGACGGTCTTCACCAACCGCGGATTTGACTTTCGGTTCGAAGCTCGGCATCAAAAGTTGCTGGGCTTGGAGGGCATGATTGGTCTGCAATTGGAGTCCAACCGCTTTGGCGCGCAAGGCTTAGAGGCGTTC
>JANLRI010000079.1:0-8060 GCA_031361565.1 Betaproteobacteria bacterium
AGGCCTTCGAGAATCTGGATGGAGCTACTGTCGTACAGGTTGGGGTCGCTGGTGCCTTTGGGGGCATTGCTTTCGCCGGGCGCACTAAGCTTTGAGTCGGCCAGGGCGGCAGCAGCTACAGCCGCAGCGTCAGCAGCCGATGCGGCGGCGAGGGCGACGGCCGCCTCATCGACGACAGCAACAGTCTTGGTATTCACTTTACTTGAACTCATAGTCTTTAAATTCTCATCGGCATGACGACATACTTGAAGTTGTCGTCATCGGGGACAGTCACGAGGGCTGAGGTATTGGCATCGCCGAAACTCAGTTGCACTTTGTCGGTCTTGAGGTTGCTCAAAACGTCTTGTAGGTATTGCACGTTAAAGCCAATCTCCAAGGCCTCCTGGTTGTAGTCCACTTCAATTTCATCCATGCCCTCTTCTTGGTCGCTGTTGGTGATTTGCACTTTCAGCACCGATGGTGCAACCCCGAGGCGAATGCCTTTGAATTTTTCGTTGGTGAGGATCGAGGCGCGCGACAGCGAGGCGGCCAGCACGGTGCGATCAACGATGACATGTTTGTTGTAGCCCTGCGGGATGACACGCTGATAGTCGGGGAACTTGCCCTCCACCAATTTGCTGATCATCTCGACATCGCCAAAGCGGATGCGCACCTGGTTGGCGGCGATATCCAAAGAGACGGGCTCGTCGGTGTCGGACAATAAGCGCTGCATTTCGATCACGGACTTGCGCGGCAGAATCACTTCTTGCTTGGCCAGGGTTGCGCCTTCAATGCGACGCTGGCAGAAGGCGAGGCGATGGCCATCGGTGGCGACCACTTTGACCATATCGCCATCAGTGACGAGCAAGAGGCCATTGAGGTAGTACCGAATGTCTTGCTGGGCCATGGCGAAGTGCACCATGTGGAACAAGGCTTTGAGTTGGTTCTGGGGCAGCTTGAATGAGGCTGCAAAGCTCTGGTTGATAGCGACCTTGGGGAAGTCCTCCGCGCCGAGCGTTTGCAGGCTGAAGCGGCTTTTACCGGCTTGTAGCGTGGCCTTCTTGTTGGCGAGCTGGATCGTGACTTCCATATCTTCAGGTAAGGACCGGAGGATGTCGATGAGTTTGCGCGCTGAAACGGTCGTTTCGATATCGTCTTTTCCCACGCCTAGTTGAGCGGAGGTTTGGATTTGAATTTCCAGGTCAGTGCCCAGGAAATTAATGTTCTCGGCTTTTTTACTGATCAGTACATTGGCGAGTACGGGGAGCGTATGTCGTTTCTCAATAATGCCTGCCACGGTTTGAAGTGGTTTGAGGATCGCATCTCTGGTGGCCTTAATTGCTTGCATGGCTTTCCTTAGTATCTCTTTAACTTTTTAATTATTTAAATTGTTACTGTTGTTGTAGTGATCAATAAATTGTGGATAGGGCGATAAAACCGTTGTGGTTCAAGGGCTTGCACGAAGCACAGCCAGGGGTCAAAGCGCTTGAGCGGACATTGGTTGTTTTGAACAAGTAGGGCTTTGCGAAAAGTTGTTCGAAAACTGTTCGAGCGCCGTACACAGCTTGGGGCTGTTTGTTCAAAAGTTGTTGGACTGAGTTAGCCACTGGTTGTTCTACTCGTTGTTCAAGGGCAGAGCGAACCGTTGGTTTTAGTTGTACAGAGTTGTTCGAGCAGGTGGTGCGGTTGATGCACAAGCTGTTGAATGTTTTTGCTGTGGTTATCCACAGGTGCACGATTTGCGTGATCGCTGCTACGGTCATCACGCCCTCAAACTTTGTTCGAGCACATGGAGTTTCCGATTCTCTTCAGAATCTTTTTGACGCAGCTCGGCGATCTTTTTCACCGCATGCATGACGGTGGTGTGATCACGCCCACCGAAGGCCTCGCCAATTTCTGGGAAGCTCTTCTGCGTAATTTCTTTGGCGAAGTACATGGCGACTTGGCGGGCCAGTGCAATATGGGCGGGCCTGCGCTTGCTATACATATCGGCCACTTTGATTTTGTATTGATCGGCGACGATTCTTTGAATTTGTTCGATGGAGACCGGTGGGCGATTGAGCTCTAATAAATCGTTGAGGGCTTCGCGCGCCAGGTCGACACCGATGGTGCGATTCCTAAAGCGTGCAAAGGCAATTACTCTTAATAGTGCGCCTTCCAACTCACGCACATTGCTGCGTAAATGTTTGGCGATGAACTGAGCGACATCGTTGGGCAATACGGCATTCAAGCCTTCGGCCTTCTTGAGAAGAATGGCGGTGCGGGTTTCGATATCGGGTTGTTCAATCTCAACGATCAGGCCGGAGCTCAAGCGCGACTTTAAGCGATCTTGAAACTCACCTAATTCTTTGGGGTAGGTATCGCTGGTGATCATCAACTGCTTGCGCGACGAGAACAACGCTTCGAAGGTGTAGAAGAATTCTTCTTGCGTGCGTTCTTTGCCGCCCAGAAATTGAATATCGTCGATCAGTAAAAGATCGAGGTTTTGATAACGCTGTTTGAATTCTTGCGGGTTCTTGCGTTGAATGGCGCGCACCATCTCTTCGAAATATTCTTGGGCGTGAACATACTGCACGCGCAGATTGGGGCGCATGCCTTGCATGGCATTGCCAACCGCATGCAGCAAATGCGTCTTGCCTAAACCGACACCGCCTACCACCACTAATGGGTTGTACTGACGGCCGGGTTTGTCGACGATTTCCATGGCTGACGAGAGGGCCATTTGATTACCGCGACCCTCTACGAATTCTGCGAAGGTGAGGTCGCGGCGCAGGCGACTGGCTCGGTCGTAGTGTGAGGCATCGTCTAACGCATCGCCATGATCGGTAGGCTGTGGACGGGGGTCTTGCAGTGCCGAGCGGATGCGTGGCGTGAGTTGCAGCGGGGCGCTGACACTGGTGTTTGATACAGAGGTATTCGCAGCGGTATTCTCCGCCTGAAGGGAGCCATCGGCATGGGTCGAGGCCACAGTTTCAAGCACGATTTCGACATTTTCTTCGAGGTCGCCGAAGACCGGATCGGGCTCGATATCGTCCAAAGCGTGCAGTTCTAAGCTGATTGTGGTGTTGGGCGAAAATAATTCTCGCACCACCGTCGTTAATTGGCCCTCGAACTGATCTTTGATCAGATTGAGCTTGTAGGCGCTGCGGACCCCAATACGAAGTTTGTGTTCACTCTCGTCAAAACCTATAAAGCGTAAAGGTTTAATCCACGGGCGAAATTGCTCCGAGGGCATCTCAGATTCGAGCCTTGCAATACAGGAGAGCCAACGATTGAGCATGAACGGGGGTCTTTTTGAATAACCCGCTATTTTACCTTTTCGTGGGAAAGGACATTCGCGGTAAAATAAAAGGTTCCCCGAACGGAAATCCTTCGGAGCTCTCCTTCGGCCTTATTCTTAGAGTAGATTCTCATGAAACGTACTTTTCAACCTTCAGTTACCCGTCGCAAGCGTACTCACGGCTTTCGTGTCCGCATGAAAACCCGTGGCGGCCGTGCCGTTTTGAATTCGCGTCGCGCCAAGGGCCGCAAGCGTTTAGCGGTCTAAAGACGAGTTCGGCGCACCAGCGTTTCGCTCCTTCAATTTCGTTGCTCTTGCTATTAAGAGTGTCGCAAAGCTACTTGAGGGGATGTTGAATGCCCTCGACTGACACTTCTCTCCCTACCCAATTTACCGGATCCCCTGGATCGATCGCGAAGCCGTCTGATTCGGTGGCTTCGTCGGCTCGCCCTGCGAAGGGCGGCCCTCGGCGTTTCCCGAGTGCCGTTCAAACGGCGCACTTCAAGGCCTTTTGGGTCAAGCCCGTGGACGGAAAAAGCGCTCCACCGGATTTAGTGCAGACGGTGATCCCCAAGCGCTTGTTGAAGAAGGCGGTGGATCGAAACGGTTTGCGGCGGGTGTTAAGAGAGGCGGTCAGGGCGACAGTCAAGATTGAAGCGCAAAGAAAAGTGCTATCGGACAGGCAGCCGGACGAGCAAACAGAGACGTTAGATGTGCATACTGAAGCTCGACAGAGGCCCACGCCAAGGGTGGTGTTGACCAGTGCCCGCGGTTTTGCGGAACAGGTGTCGCGCCATGCGCTGAAAAGTGCCTGGCGTCTGGAGTTGGATCAGTTGTTGTCCTTGCTTGCCGTGCGTTTGAAGTATTGAACGGCACGGTCTTGAGAAAGTCAGTGATGAAGGTGTCAGTGATGAGAAAGTCAGTGATGAAAGACGCACCTTGAAAGACTTGTTGTTGGGCCTGATCTGGGTTTACAAAATGGCGTTGAGCCCTTTTTTGGGGGCACGTTGTCGGTTTTTCCCGAGTTGTTCTGAGTACACGGCCCAGGCGATTGAGATGCACGGTGCCTTGGCAGGAACGTATTTGGGAGCAAAGAGAATTTTGCGCTGTCGCCCTGGTGGCGGCAGTGGTGTTGATGAAGTACCTCAACAGTGTCCGCGTTGTGTTCCCTTATTTAAGCGCGGTTAGTGTTTACAAGAAAGTCGTAGGGTTTTAATGATGCAGTCGCAAAGAACGATTCTTTGGGTCGTGTTCTCCATGTCGTTGCTGTTCCTTTGGGACGCCTGGCAAAAGTCTGAGGGCAAGCAATCCTTGCTCGGTGGTTTGTTTAAGACCGAGGTGAGCCAGCCTGCCGGGCCGAAGCCTGCGCCGGGTAAGTCGGATGCGAGTGTGCCTTCGGCGACTATGCCAGCGGTGCCTGGTGCGAATGCGCCTACGGCGGGCACGGGCGTGCCTGGCGCGGCCGGGACGAATGGCGCGACGGCTAATGGTGCATCCGCGAGTGGTGCGGTGCCCGGAACTCCAGGCGTAGCCTCACAGGCCGCGACCGCGGTGGTCAGCCTTGCCAATGATGTGCTCAAGCTGTCGATTGACACGGGTGGCGGTCAGGTGAAGCGGGCTGAACTGCTCAAGCACCGCGACCTAGAAAAGAAGGGCTCGAATGTGGTCTTGCTTGAAGAGGTGACCGGCTCGACCTATCTCGCGCAGAGCGGCTTTATCGGTGCACCGGTGGCCGCTGCGGGCGTGCCGGCCGAGGCTGAGCAAACCTTCCCGACCCATCGCACCGCGTATGCCGTGGCGCAAGAGGTCAAGACCGATGGTGATACCACGACCTTAAAGTTGACGGCGGAATCGGGTGGCCTGAAAGTGCTGCGCACCTATACCTTGACCAAGGGTAGTTACCTGGTGACGTTCAAAGACGAGCTGACCAATACCGGTGCGGCCGCGTTGAAGCCGATCCAGTATCTGCAGTTGGTGCGTGATTCGAACAAGCCTCCGGGGGAGTCGCAGTTCTACTCGACGTTTACCGGACCGGTGGTGTATACCGACGAGAAGAAGTTTGAAAAAATCGACTTCAAGGATATCGAAAAGCAAAAGGCCGATCTGCATAACAAGGCCTCGAGCGAGGGCTGGGTCGGCATGATTCAGCATTACTTTGTGTCGGCCTGGGTGCCCGAGGGCAAAGTTGCGCGCGAGTTTTATACCCGTAAGGTCGACACCAATTTGTTCGCGGTCGGATTTAAACAGCGTCTTGCAGATCTTGCGCCAGGTGCAAGCCTTGCCACCACGGCCAAGCTTTATATCGGCCCACAGGATCAGAGCATTTTGGAGAAGGTGGCCCCTGGCCTCGATTTGACGGTGGACTACGGTTGGCTGACTCCGGTGGCGAAACCCATCTATTGGCTCCTGGGGTATTTGCACAATGTGGTGCTGAACTGGGGATGGGCGATTGTGTTGTTGACGATTGTCATCAAGACCTTGTTCTTCCCGCTACAAGCGGCCAGCTATCGCTCGATGGCGCGCATGAAGGCGGTCACGCCTCGCATGACGGCGATTCGTGAGCGTTACGGCAGCGACCGCGTGAAGATGAACCAGGCGATGATGGAGTTGTACAAAACCGAGAAGATCAACCCGATTGGCGGATGCTTGCCGATTGTGGTGCAGATCCCCGTGTTTATTGCTTTGTACTGGGTGCTGCTGGCCTCGGTGGAAATGCGCAACGCCCCGTGGATTGGTTGGATTAAAGATCTGGCCGCGCCGGATCCTTTGTATCTCCTGCCCCTGATCATGGCCGGTACGATGTTTATTCAGGTCAAGCTCAATCCGAAGCCGCCCGATCCTGTGCAAGCCAAGGTGATGATGTTCATGCCGCTGATGTTCTCGGTGATGTTCTTCTTCTTTCCGGCCGGCTTGGTGTTGTATTGGTTGGTGAACAACTTGTATTCGATTGCTCAGCAATGGGTCATCACCCGCAAGATGGAAGGCAAGCCGATTTTCGGAAGAGCACTGCCGGACAAGGCTTAAACGTACATGTCTCGCCGCGATTTAATTGTGGCGATTGGCACGGCCCCTGGCCGTGGTGCGGTGGGAATGGTCCGGGTGTCCGGGCCGGATTTAAAGGCGCTGATAAATTCGTTTTTCTCAGCGCTTTTTTTCGACCAAAATTTGTCGAGCGAGACCTTCCCGCTCAAAGCCCGTCACGCGCACTACCTTCCTTTTCGTGCCGCGGATGGCGCGGTGATCGATCATGGCCTGGCCCTGTACTTTCCAGGCCCGAACTCTTATACCGGTGAAGATGTTTTAGAGCTGCAGGGCCACGGGGGTCCGGTGGTGATGAAGATGCTCCTGGATCGGGTGCTTGAGCTGGGCGCCCAGCTCGCAAAGGATGACCCGCGCCTCGTGCTCCGTTTAGCCAAGCCGGGTGAGTTTACGGAGCGCGCATTTCTCAACGACAAGCTTGATCTCGCCCAAGCGGAAGCCGTGGCCGATTTGATTGATGCCAGCACCATGCAGGCGGCGCGCTTGGCGAGCCGTTCGATGGAAGGGGTGTTCTCAAAAGAGGTTTCGGCCTTGGTGGAGCAGTTGATTGATCTGCGCATGTTGGTGGAAGCGACTCTGGACTTTCCGGAAGAAGAGATTGATTTTCTGCAAGCCTCGAATGCCCTGGGTCGCTTGCAGGCCACGCATGAACAACTCGAAGGCGTCCTGGCTCAGGCCAAACAAGGCCGCTTGATGCGCGATGGTTTAAAGGTGGTGTTGGTCGGCGAGCCGAATGTGGGCAAGTCGTCTTTACTGAATGCTTTGGCGGGCGAGGAGGTGGCTATCGTGACCGCGATTGCTGGCACCACGCGCGACCGGATTGTGCAGGCGATTCAAATTGAAGGCGTGCCGATTACCGTGATCGATACTGCGGGCCTGCGCGATACTCAGGACGAAGTGGAGCGCATGGGCATTGCGCGCACCTGGGCCGAGATCGACAAGGCGGATGTGGTGTTGCATTTGCAGGATGCGCGCGATGGCCCTTCGGGCCTCACTTCTGGCATGAGCCTCAGCACAGAAATCTTGCATCGCTTGCCACCCGGTGTGCCACGCTTAGTGTTGCGCAACAAAATTGATTTGTTGGGCCTAGTACCGGCTTCGGCTTCGGAATCAGACGAGGTGATTGCCCTGTCGGCCAAAACGGGAGAGGGCATCGCGGCGCTGCGCCAGCGCTTACTCGAGTTGGCCGGTTGGCAGCCTGCGGGCGAGAGTGGCTTTATCGCCCGTGAGCGGCATTTGATTGCCTTGCGTGCGGCGCAAGAGCATCTAGCGATGGCTCGTCGGCATGCCGAACAGAGCGCCGAGCATTTAGAGTTATTTGCGGAAGAGCTGCGCTTGGCGCAACATCAGCTCAGCGAGATTACCGGTGAGTTCACCCCGGATGACTTGTTGGGAGTGATTTTTAGTCGCTTTTGTATCGGTAAGTAGGGCTGGACTTTAGGTAGATAGGAGATCGGCATGGAAGCTCACACTGTCAAGCTATCGAAAGACGGACGCATTTTGATACCCGCTGCCGCGCGGGCGAAATTGGGTTTGCACGGAAGAACGACCTTACGCTTACGCAGAGAAGGCGGAGAGATTCGACTTACCTCTATAGGCAAAGCTTTGCTTAAAGCTCAGGAGATCGCGCAAAGGTACAAGAAGCCTGATGAAGATGTTGTTGATGAGTTTCTGAAAGATAGGCGTATCGAGGCCGAAAGGACGTAACAGGAATAAGATGATCGGCCTGAGTGCTCTCTGGTCGTGTCGATTGTGTTGATTG
>JANLRI010000095.1:0-13261 GCA_031361565.1 Betaproteobacteria bacterium
GCCTTTTGAGCCACAACAAGTCGATCAGCGAGTTCGTCTGCAAGTCGCTGAGCCTTCGTTTGCAAGGGTTCGGTGATGCTCTCGCTATGCCGTTCCAGCTCGGCCAAACCAGGTTCGAGAACATGCTCGAGAATTCGCACAAAGTTCCCGTGGCCCCGTGCAAAGGTGTCGCTATAACCCTTGATCAATTGCGGCATCACGGCAACTGCGGATGAAAGTCGACGAGTCGAATCATTCATCAGGGCGCTCTCAAACTTGAGAGACTGATGCAGCGCGGCTTCCCAGCGCGCAATCAAGGCCTTCTCAATCTGAAAGCGTGAAGAGCGGCGACGCAAAAATCGCAAACTCGCCAAAAGTCGCATCGCCAACAAACCGCTCACACTACTTGTACTCAATTGCACCCCTTCGCCAAAGCTTTGCCGATTGCGGCGCTTGGCCCAAGCGAGAAGGGGTTGAGCAAGCGACTGAGGGAGAATCGCCGCGATCTCGTCAACACCGGGTTTCAAAAAGTCCCGAACAATCACAGGCTCTTGCGGCTTGGCCTGATAGTCAGTTCGAATTTGCTCAAAGCGAGAGCGGCGGCTCTTAAGATCGGCCACTCGAATGACGTCTTCATAAGCCATCCACAAGGCCAGGTGACGAGCGGCCTCAATGCTTACCGCGTGGGCTCGCAGGTCCAGGTTGGCAATCCCCTGAACGATCAAGCGGTAGCGCTGGGCATAAGCCTCATCTTGAAAATCACGCAGGCGTGCCATCCCTAGAGTGATGACTTGCTCGATACTTTCGAGGCCAGCTTTCTGAACGGGTTGCTTCGTATCTTTGCTGCGCATCAAGGACTCAGTGACCGCCGCATAGCCAGCAGCGAAGCCACGCAAACTGGCCTGGGCGCGAGGGTTGGCAGTGCCGCCGCCAGCAATCACCACCTCGCAAATCTTCCGCTCAAAAGGCAGGACTCCAGCGCCCACCAAGGCACCAAACATCACCGCCGACACAATCGTGCCTTCACGTTTGGCCAGCGCCGTCATGTCAAAAAGACTGAGCTGGGCGCTACAGGCTTGCAACGTCGCCTCTAAACCCTCTGCGCCCAGGCGCCCTTCGCTCATCGAGGTACGCTCGTCAATGGTGAGCGCTCTCGCAGTTGAGCTGATCACCTTAGTCCGCAGTCGGTCAGCAAGACCACGCTCGACCGCACGAGCAGTCTCCAGCAATTCACTGGAGATGATGAGATCCAAGTCTCCTGCCAGTGGCGCTAAACACATCGGCGGTGCCTTTGCGCCTGCGGGCAAAACCTGGGGCAAACATTCAATGTAATAACTGGTCGCCCCGGTGCGCTGCGCCACCCCAGGAATACTGGTGGCCTGAATCGGCCAAGCACTGGCTAACCCGGCTTCGACCACCCATTCCGTTAAGGTACCACCACCCTCACCGCCAAGTGCCAGGATCAGAATTTTCTTAAGCGGTCCCGTTCCTTTGCTCACGCCGCGATCTCCACCGCCGGACCCGAGCCACCAAACCATTTCAGGACTGTGCGCCGTAGTTGATCCTTCAGTCGATCCCAAAGGCTCGGATTTTGAATCACGTCGACCTTAAAAAAGCTCGGACAAAGCGTTGCCGCATGCGCATTCTCACCACACAGACCACAACCCACACAGTCCGGCGTGACGTAAGCAACAGGATCGACACGCAAGGGGTCTTTGGAATCTCGCACCGTCAAAGACGGGCAAGCCGACAAACGCACGCAGGCATGATCACCCGTGCACACATTCTCATCCACACCAAAGCGCGTGCGCACCACGCGATCGCCCTGGGCCAAGCTCGCCGCGACTTGCGGGCGAATGCGCCGTTGCCGCTCAAGTTGGCATTCCCCCTCGGCCACAATCACCTTGAGCCCGGCCTGCGGTGTACTGAAGGCCTCCAACAGAGCGCTCTTCATGTGCGCCACGCGGTAGGTGTGAACCGTCTTCAACCATTTCACACCCATGCCCTTAAGCGTATCTTCAATCGTGGTCTCAGTATGCGTCGCGCTTCCGGCCCCTGCGCGCCGCTTGACTAATTCATTGGGCGAGGAAATCACCTCCTGCGTGCCAGTGGCCGAGGTGTAGCCGTTCTTCATGATGAGCAACACGCCGTCACCTCGATTCATGAGCCCACTGGCCACGCCCGATAACAAGCCGTTATGCCAAAACCCACCATCGCCCATAATGGCCAGGGGCCGTCGCTCAGACAAGGGTGCAACCGCAGCCGAGCTGGCCATGCTCATGCCATAACCAAGAATCGAATTACCGAGGGAGAACGGTGCGAAGGTGGCAAAAGCGTGGCAACCAATATCGGTAGAAATATGGCTTACCCCGATATGTTGATGCACCATCTTTAGGGCCGAGAACACCGGCCGCTCGGGACACCCCACACAGAAGGTGGGAGGGCGCACCGGCAAAGGCTTGCCGAGCACTGCAAGGGCCTGGCTTTTGGCCTCATCTCGCTCGTCGAAATATTGCCTCGCAATGGTGGCGGGCGTGCGAGTCAGCACGAGAACGTAGCGCTCTGCAAAAGCGCTGAGACCGCGAAGGATGGCCTCGGTGGAATACTCTCCGCTTTGTTTCAGAAAATCTTTGCCATGCACGGCGCAACGCGAACCACGGCGATGCAGATGCGTGGCGATTTCTTGTTCAATGTATTCAGGTTGGCCTTCTTCCAGAACCAGTACCGCCTGCTTGCCCTCGCAAAAGTCCGCAAGTTGGTCCGGCACTAGGGGATAGACCACGTTCAGGATCATTGTAGGAATGCTTGGCATGCCATCGCCATCAGCAAGTCCAAGCTTTTGCAGAGCTCGGATTAAATTACTGGTGAGCCCTCCTTGAACAATCAGGCCGAGCTCCTTATGTTCTCCGCTCAAAAACTCGTTGAGCTGTTGCTCAATAATGAAACGCTGAGCCGCCGGAATGCGCTGCTCGATCTTGCGCTTTTCCTGCAAGAACGTCACCGGTGGGTGCGACAGACGCTCATAGTTAAAGCCCGCAGGTTCCTTCAAACGGTTGAGTGTAGAAATCGCTCCCGGACGGTTGTCGCTTGCCACAAAGGAGCCACGCAAGTGACACAGACGAATTCGCATGCTCATCATGCACGGCATATTGCTCGCCTCACTCAGCTCGAAAGCTTTTTGAGTCATGCGTACCACGCTCGGCAAATCGGGCCTGGGATCCAGTAGGGCCATCGTGCTCTTGAGTGCAAAGCTATGTGTGCGCTCCTGAATGACGCTAGCACCCTCGCCGTAATCCTCGCCAATCACAATCAGCACGCCGCCCGTCACCCCAGGCGACGACAAATTCGACAGCGCATCGGCAGCAACATTGGTGCCCACGATGCTCTTCCAAGTCACCGCACCGCGTACCGGATACATGATTGACGCGCCGAGCATGGCTGCGGCCGAAGATTCATTGGTGCAGGGCTCAACATGCACTCCCAATTCCGCCAGCTCATGCTGGGCTTGAACCATCACGTCCAATAAATTACTGACCGGCGAACCCTGGTAGCCGCCGATATAGCTCACCCCACTTTGCAACAAGGCCTTCGTAACGGCAAGAATGCCTTCGCCATGAAACACCTCGCCCGCGCCCAATTTGAGCAGGCCAATCTCTTTTTCAAAACTTAGTTCCATACCGTCAACATCCAAGAATCAGTGGCGCAGCATAGCAAGATTCTTACAAAATCGCGCTTTTCAATCCGCTATGGCGACGCCTGCCGCCCTACATTTGGCGAAACAAATGTACCCAGGCGCGTGAGACGGGTAGTTCCGTTTTCTGATCCTTGAGACGAACGAACATGCGCCCGCTTTCGTCGCGCCGAGTGCCTTCGACGAAGTTCATATTGACTACGATAGAGCGATGGATCTGCCAGAATTGCTCTGGGTCCAAGGCGGCCATCATCTCAGCCACCGGCATGCGGACCACATGCTCTCCTGTCGCGGTGCGAACAATCGTGTACTTGTCGTCGCTTTGCAGGTAGTGCACGTCCTGCACCGGAATATGTTGAGTCGTCTCCGCCGTGCTTGCTCTTAGCCATCGCAGCCGAGTCGGCGTGGCTTGCGCTGACACAGGTGCCGTCACACCGCGCAGCAAGTCCTGCAACATTTGCGTCAGAACGGGGGGCGGTCGGGCGGCTTCAATGGCACCCCGCAAGCGCTTGATTGTCCGGGCCAGACGCTCATCGTCGACGGGCTTGACGAGAAAGTCGAGCGCTTCGCGTTCGAAGGCCTCAAGAGCAAACTGGTCATAAGCCGTCACAAATACGAATCGAGTCTGACCCTCTAGACGCTGCGCCACTTGCAATCCAGTCAAGCCCGGCATCTTGATATCAAGAAACGCCACGTCAGGTCGGCAAGAAAGAATCATGGCCTCGGCTTCAAGCCCATTGACCGCCTCTGCCACAATCTGCAGTTGCGGCCAAAGTCTAGTCAACTTTGAGCACAAATCGGCACGCAAATGCTCCTCATCGTCAGCAATGATGGCTGTCGGGTTGCTCAAGGCCTCGGGCTGCCTTGGGTGGGAATGTTGATGATCACTTGAGTCCCAGGATGAGTCTCTTCAACTTTCAGGCTGGCCTTGCCGTCGTACAGGACCAGCAAACGCTCACGCAGATTTGCAAGGCCAAGGCCGGCATCCGCACCGGGATTAAATCCCAGGCCATCATCTTGCACGCGCACTTCGATGCGTTCACCGATGCGTTTGGCGGACAAGCGAACCTCGCCGCCTTCAATCTTGGGTTCCAGTCCATGTCGAATGGCGTTCTCAACAATAGGTTGGAGTAGCATCGGCGCCAGAGGTTCAGCCATGAGGGAGGGCTCAACATCCAACGCAAAGCGCAGGCGTTCTCCCATACGAATCTTGAGGAGGTCGAGGTAATGCCCCAAAAGTTTTACTTCTTGCTCGAACGTACCTTGGACCGAGCGACTGGCCGCGAGTGAACCACGCAAATAGGCAATAAAATTCTCCAACATCAAGCGCGCCTTGGCGGGGGCGGGATCGATCAGGCTCACTACGTTGGCGAGAGTATTGAATAAAAAGTGCGGCTCGATCTGTGCCTGCAAGAGTTGCAGTCTTGCCTCGACTAACTGCTTCTCGGTCGACAGGCTCCGAATTTTCTCGCGCGCAAGCAATTGCTGAATCTTTTTCTCCTCCCACTCACGACCCAACCAAAACGCACCTCCCCACACCGATACGCCATGAATCAATAAGCCAAGACCCCAACCTGCCGCCGGAAAAACAAACCAAAGCTTATGAGGTGCGGTGGTGAGGTTGATGATGCAAAGCCCTGTAACCACCATCCCATAAATCATCAGGTGCTTGTAAAAGCCGCGCATCGAGCGCACCTGCCGCCAGGCGCGCTCATAGGCAATCGCCTCGGGACTGGAAGCAGCGCCCGAGGGTGGAGCGTCTCCACCACGCCAACGATCGCGCGCTCGAGCGCCCACTAATGTTTGCCGTCCTGGCTTCCCGAAGCCGATTGGCGCTCCAGCAGGCGTTTCATTTGGCGATCCTCCCAATCTTGACCAAGAGGACCAAACCGCCCAAAAACCACCAGGCCATGAATCAACACCGCGAAACCCCAGCCAAGCGTCATGGCCCACGGCATGCGCGGCGCATGATGGAACGCATACCAGCCCTCGAAAGAACCCGCGAACAGAAAGCGCAGCCACGCAAAGCCAAGCACCATACAAAAAATGAAGGCGTGGAGATACCAGCCCCGCATCCGTCGCACTTGGCGACGCGCTTGACGCCAAGCGCGTTGATAGTCTTGATCTTGCTTGTCGATGGTGTCGGTCATGGTGATCCTCGCTAAAAAGTTGTAAGGATTCGATCATCCTACACGGATAGCGCTAGCGCCCGACCTTTGCGACCAATCGTCGAGAAACTTGCTCCAATCGACATTGAAATGACGGGAATGGTTCTCTTGTGAATAGTGCTATCTTTAATCCATGCCCACTGAACGCAGCATTTACTACGGCAACTGGTTGGTGCTGGCCGGTTTCGTCACCCAATTTGTCTCAGTGGGGTCGATGAACTATGCCATCGGCGCATTCATGCTGCCCATGACTAGCGAACTAGGTTGGACACGCGCTGAATTCATCCTACCGCGCAGCCTCGGGCAATTCGTCATGGCCTTCACCGGCTTCTATATTGGTGGCCATGTCGATCGGAAAGGGGCTCGGCCCTTCATGCTTTTCGGGCTTTCGCTACTTGCACTGGCCTTGTTCGCATTGTCCTTTGTTCAGACTTGGTGGCAATGGGTCATCCTCAACGGCGTTGCCCTCACGGTGGGAGCGTCATTGATTGGCAGCCTTGTGGTCAATGTCACGCTGTCTAAATGGTTCGTCGCGAGTCGTGGGCAAGCGATTGCTTGGTCCTCCATGGGCGTGTCTTTTGCTGGCATCGGCATCACGCCCGTCGTCACCCGCTGCATTGACACTTTTGGTTGGCGGATGAGCTGGCAGGCCATGGCCGTAAGCACTTTGGTGTTGACGATACCTGCCGCACTCATGATGCGTCGCGCGCCGGAAGATCAGGGCCTGTTCCCGGACGGCAGGACCTACGCGCAAATGGCGACCGGTGCCGGTGCTCGCGCCCAGGCTGATTTCGATACCTCAATGACCCGCCAGCAAGCTCTGCGAACCCCTATTTTTTACATGCTGGTTGGAGCCTTCAGCATGTTTCAGATGTTGATTCCCGTGGTGCTTTTTCAAACGATCCCCTTTATGACGGACGCCGGCTACTCACGTGCCACCGCGGCGCTGATGATCACCGTGGCCTCGGTTCCCGCACTGCTGAGCAAACCGCTTTGGGGCTGGCTCATTGACCGCATGAATCCGAAGCCTTTGGCCGCATTCAGCGTCGCACTCTCTGGCGTGGCCTTAATCATGATCGTGCTCAGTGTTCAGGCTCGCTCGGAGATCTGGGAGTACTTGGCCTTTCTACTCATGGGCCTGGGGTGGGGGGGCACCATTCCTATGCAAGAGGTTATTTGGGGCTCCTACTTCGGCCGACGGCACCTGGGTGCAGTACGCAGTGCTGCTTTACCCTTTGCGCTCATTTTAGGTGCAGGTGGCCCGCTCGCGGTCGCGCACTACTACGACGTGGTCGGCAACTACGATGGGGCGTTTATTTTGGTCGCCTGCTTGAGCATTTTGGCCGGTGCCATCCTCCTCGCGCTGCCCAAACGCGCCGCCCACATCGTCACTTGATGTGGTTGTGGTTGCGCGTGGATGTTCACAAGTTCGCACCTTGTCTGACGGGCAGCCGGGGTTCTTATCCTCGCTTCAACTTTGCCGCTTCAAGCTGCTTCCGGCGGCGCGCCTCGCCCACCGCAATCAAACGATCACGCTCGGCCGGGTCCACGTGGCCATAGCGAGCTCGCCAGCCAGGATCATCTTTCCAGGGTATGCCAGCCGCGACCGTCATGCGCGGCGCGGTGGCGGCCTCCAGCAAACCCAGGGCCCTCTTAACGATGTCGCGTTGCATGTCCGGTTGCCAGGGATGCCCGGTGGGATTACCCAAAGGAAAATCTGTAAAGAGAAACCGTGGAACACCGCAATGTTCTACGATATCGCGCGCCGATCCGACAATCACGGTCGGTATACCATTCGCTTCAAGATGCCGCGCGACCAGACTCACGGTCTGGTGACACACGGGTCAAAGCGCGCTAATTAACGCGGCGTCGGCACCGTCTTCTCGCAATAGCGCAAGAAGCTTGGGTGCATCTTCTTCAATGGTCTTGCGCTGGCTATATTCAGTCGGCACGCCATACACGCGGGAGGTCAGCCCGGCGATCATTCCCTCGCGAGCGGCAGCCAATGTCGCTTCCAGAGGCAGGTAGGATTCGCGGTCTTCAGTATGCGTGGACGCTCGATCCCAGGCCAAATTATCGGTATTCAGGCCTGAAGGCAAAGGATCCAAATTGCCAGACCAAACATGTTTAATGCCACGAGCATCTATATTTGATAAATCAAGCGGACGTGCTGTCGTCACCAAAGCAATTCGCGCCTCACGGAGGGGCCTGGCTAAGGAGGCGAAAGGGACCTCTTCATAGGATGACCAAACATAGTCCTTGGAGTATCCGATCGCTCGGTAGTACTCCCTGGTGCGTTCAATATAACGGACTGGCTTATCATTTCCAATCATGGATGAGGACTCCTAAATTTTTGAAGTATCGTTCTTCACCGGTGTTTCGCCAAGGCTCGGCGCTAAGGCGTGCATTAGTCTAGCAGCGTCAATCATCCGCCCAAAGCGCTTAGATCAATATTCAACACTTGGAGAATCCGCCCAGTTAATTTAACCTTCACCATCACGAGTTAGAGAATGAACACAGACATCGCCAAGCTCCTTTCCCCCACGGGCACGCTGCGTGCCGCCATCAATTTTGGCAATGCAGTCCTCGCCAAAGAAGATCCCAACAGCGGTGCGGCAAGCGGCGTGACCGTCGATTTAGCCCAGGAACTCGCGCAACGCTTAGGCCTGGCACTAGAGCTTAAAACCTATCGCGGCGCAGGTCTCGTCGTCGAAGCCGTGAAGCAAGAGGAAGTGGACATCGCCTTTGTGGCCATTGACCCGCTTCGCGCAGAGGACGTCGCTTATACGCCGGCCTATGTGGTCATTGAAGGCACCTATTTGGTACGGGAAAGCTCCTTCTTGACGGACAATGCTCAAGTCGACAAAAGACCGAACCGCGTGGTGGTCGCCAAGGGCAGCGCCTATGACTTGTACCTCTCCCGGGAGCTGAAGGAGGCGGTCATCGAGCGCGCCGCCACTTCTCAAGGCGTGGTTGATCATTTCCTGGTGAGTGGCGCCGAAGTGGCCGCCGGGGTCAAGCAACAACTGGAAATCGATGTGACCCGGCTGGGCGGTTTACGTCTCCTGCCCGGGCGATTTATGGCGATTCATCAGGCTATGGGCACTCCGCATTCGCGCCAAGCAGCACTGTCCTATCTCTCCCAATTCATTGAAGAGATGAAGGAGAGTGGCTATGTTGCCAAGGCCTTACAACGTCATGGCATTAGGGGTGCGGCCGTGGCACCTGCACATCCCTGACCTCGCCATAAGCAAGGTTTATCGGCTTGAACTCACGCCAGGACTTACCCGCGAGCGCGTGGCTTAGTCCCTGAATGACTCCTGAGTGACAGATCAGCGCTACGCTCGGATGCTCACCCTGAGTTTGCGCTAGCAATGGATCGAGCACATGCGCATGAGCTGCCCACTGACGGTGGATAGCCTGCAAGGCGCGATCGGCCACTTGCTTCACAGACTCCCCTCCCGGAGGTACGTAAGTCGAAATATCGGCAGCCCAGGCATCAATTTGGTGCCGCTCAATCTTCGACCAGGGTTGCATTTCCCACTCACCAAAATTCATCTCTGCAAAATCCGCGTCGAGGACTGGTTTCGGCCAACCGCGCGCAGCTAAAGCCTGAGCCAGCCCCGCGCAACGCTGCAAAGGGCTGGAAAACACGAGTACGGGTCTGGGCATCAACAAACATTCCTCGAGTTGTGCCTGTAGGGCGTCAACCTCCGCCAAGAGATCGGTAGCCCCATAACAAATACCCGCCGCGACCTGCGGCTTAGGATGTCGGATCAATCGTAACTTCAACATTGTCGGCACTCAGGGCGATTAAAATTCCGAGATAAAACAAGGCTTCGCTCACTTGCTGAACCGCACCCAAGCCGTCACCGGTGTACCCACCTAAGCGCTGCTTCATCATCCGTCGTAGATAGAGCATGCCGAGCACCGAGCTGCCCGCACCCACCAGAAAAGGCCGCGCGCTACTCGCAAGCCATGTCGCGAGAACCATCAGCACGAGGGTCAATATCAGGGCCATTACGGTATCGAAAGTTTTGAGATTTTCAGCAACGGGCTTTGCCTTGGAATCATCCTCGGGGCGTGCATAGGGCAAGCTGCCCATGACCAGGACCGAGCACATCCGCGACCACACATGGGCCGCCAGCAAGGACACCCCGACCCAACTTGGATCCAGAGCCGCGAGCGACTCAATTTTAAAGGCCATGAGAAGCACAATCGCAATCGCTCCGTAGCTGCCGATTCTCGAGTCCTGCATGATCGCCAGGGTTTGTGCCTTGTCGCGATGACCTCCAAATGCATCGCAAAAATCGATCCACCCATCCTCATGAAACGCGCCAGTGAGCCACACACCAAACGAGAGCGCAATAATCACCGAGATGCCTTGCGGCAAATACAAGGCGCAGGGTGCATAAACCAAACCGATGACGAGCGCCACCAAGCCGCCTACCACCGGGAAGTAACGGGTGCTCCGCGACAGGCGTTCAGGTGAATAGCCCACCCATTCACCCAGGCGGCCACGCACGGGTATGCGCGTGAAGAACTGCACCGCCAACAAGAAAAGTTTGATTTGCTCCATACACTACTTCGCCGACTCGGATACCCCTGATGAGGCAAAGCTGGCCATTTCTGAAAGAATGGCTGCAGCCGATTTCAGGAGCGGCATGGCCAAGGCTGCGCCGCTACCCTCTCCAAGCCGAAGCCCGAGCTTGAGTAGGGGCTTCACACCGAGCGCTTGCAGCACCAGAATATGGCCGGCCTCTTCCGATTGATGGGCAAACACGCAGGACTGAATGATCGTCGGCTCAATGGCATGCGCTAACAACAAGGCGGCACTGGTGATGAATCCATCAATGACCAAGACCTGGCCCAACTGAGCCGCTTCCAACATGGCTCCGGCCATCTGACCGATCTCGAAGCCACCCAGGCTGGCTAGTACTTCAAGCGGGCTGTGCGCTTGGGCGTGTAAGGCCAAGGCTCTGGCCACCACCGCTTGCTTGAGCTTCAGTTTTTCGTCATCGATACCCGTACCGCGACCCACAACATCCTGGGGCGCTAGCTTGAGCAACTTACAGATCAAGGCTGCGGCACTCGTGGTATTGCCAATCCCCATTTCTCCGAAGCCAAGAGCTTGGGGTGCGCTCGCCTGAACGGTGTGCCTTGCCGCTAGACGGCCCAGGTCCAGACAGCTTTGAGCCTGCTCCAAAGTCATGGCAGGTCCCCGTGCAAAATTCGCCGTGCCTGCCGCGACTTTCTGCGACAAGAAGGTATCTCTCCACGTGGAGTTGTCATACACTCTGGCCGTAAAATCGTGATCTACACCTGCATCGACCACAAAGAGGGCAATGCCCTGTGCTCGAGTGAGCACATTTATGGCTGCACCGCCGCTGCGAAAGTTCTCCACCATCTGCCAGGTCACCTCTCTAGGATAGGCCGACACGCCCTCTTCGCTCACACCATGGTCCGCAGCAAAAACAAGGATGGCACTATGCTCAATCTTAGGGTGCACCGTCTTTTGAATGCGCGCAATCTGCTTGGCCAGCTCTCCAATGTCTCCCAAAGCACCCCTAGGCATCGTTTTCTGATTCAAGGCGAAATCAATATGGGCATTGAGTAAACAAGCCGCGCACAGGCAATCAAGCTTGGGATCGACGGCCTCTGAGGGTAAGCTGGGATAAGCGTTGCACCAACACCGATCTGCTTGCGCACCACACTCCATAAGCACTCCGCATAGGGAACAGTCCATGCGGCGCATTCCGGTCTTGCGCAAGGTCATATCTTCGGCGACTGTGTCGCTGTCCGCTAAAATCCGCTCATTCATGTTTTTTGTTTATTTGCCCGTAGGAGCAACATTGTGACTGAAGCACGCCAAACCCGACCTACCGGCCAGCCCGAAAACAAGCATAACAACCTCGATCCCGGCATCAAGGCCCAGGTCTTGGCTGAGGCACTGCCCTATATCAAGCGCTTTCATGGCAAGCTGATTGTGATCAAGTACGGCGGAAACGCCATGACCGACGAAAAGCTCAAACGCAGCTTCGCTCATGATGTGGTGATGCTCAAACTGGTCGGCTTGCATCCCATTATTGTTCACGGCGGCGGGCCGCAGATCGAGCAGCTCCTCAACCGGGTGGGGAAAAAGGGCGAGTTCATCCAAGGCATGCGGGTGACTGATTCCGAAACTATGGACATTGTAGAAATGGTGCTGGCGGGCTCGGTCAACAAGGAGATTGTTGAGCTGATCAACCATGCCGGCGGACGGGCCGTTGGCTTGACCGGCCAGGATGGCGGCCTGATTCGCGCCAAGCGTTTGACTCTGACCAACAAGGAAAAACCCAGCGAGCAGATCGATATCGGCCAGGTCGGCGAAATTGCCTCCATCGATCCGGGCATCTTGCACACACTGACGGCGGCCGGTTTTATACCGGTCATCGCGCCCATCGGCTCCGGCGGGGATGGCGAGACCTATAACATCAATGCCGACGTCGTCGCCGGCAAGGTCGCGGAAATTCTCAAGGCAGAAAAGTTGCTCATGCTCAGCAATATCCCCGGCGTGATGGACAAAAGCGGCAAACTATTGACCGGACTCACCGCCCGCCAAATCGACGAACTTTTCGCTGATGGAACGATTTCGGGCGGCATGTTGCCCAAGATCTCTTCGGCCTTAGATGCAGCCCGGGGCGGGGTCAATTCGGTGCATATTGTGGACGGCCGGGTGGACCATTGCCTGTTACTTGAAATATTGACTGACCATGGTGTGGGCACGATGATCAAAAGCCATTGATCACGTCGCGCAGATGTAGCCCTAACCCATGACCAAGCTCTGGCTGATCGACCTCGACGATACGCTGCATGACGCCACCCGGCACATCCTGCCCTGGGTTAATCGGGCCATGACCGACTACGTGGCCGAGCATGTTGGGGTAAACGTCGACGAGGCCAATGGCCTGCGCGAAACTTACTGGACCCATTACGGCGCAACCCTTCTGGGTTTGATGCGCCATCACGGCGTGGACCCTGCTCACTTCCTCCGCCACACCCATCCTGCCACTGACCAACTCAAAACCTGGGTGCAGCCTAACCAAATGCTGGCGCGAAGGCTCATGCACTTGAAGGGTCGCCGTGTGCTGCTCACCAATGCGCCGATGCACTACGCCAAAGTGGTTCTCAAGGCGCGCGGCCTGAGCCATTGCTTCGAGCGCATCGTAAGTATCGAGGCGATGCGCATCGGCGGCACCCTCAAACCCAAACCATCAAAATCAATGCTTCACAAAATTATTGCCCGTCTGGGTATGGCGCCGAGCCACTGTGCCTTGATCGAAGACTCAGCAGAAAACCTACGCGCTGCGAAGGCCCTGGGTCTAAAAACCTATCTCGTGCACGGTTATCGCAAGCCTCAAAGCAGAAAAGCTAGTCCTTACAT
>JANLRI010000181.1:0-6437 GCA_031361565.1 Betaproteobacteria bacterium
AGATCTACGAGTGCATCATTAAAATAAACAGCTCTGCCGACTTGATCATAAGTGAGCTGGCCATGTTTGAGTAAAGGAGCGCTGGCCCCCATGCGGCGACGAACCAGTGCCCGCACTCTAGCCTCAAGTTCGCTCAAGGCAAACGGTTTTGCCATGAAATCGTCGGCGCCAATATCCAAGCCTCGCACTCTTTGTTCGACCGAATCACCTGCCGTTAAAATCAAGACAGGCGTGTCGTCATTGCGCGCCCGCAAGCGCCTTAATACATCCAGCCCTGCGATTTTCGGCAGACCGAGATCGAGAATGAGCAAGTCAAACTTTTGAGCGCTTAAAGCGGTGTCTGCTTGCGATCCATCGGCGACATGGTCCACAGTATACCCGGCAGCCCGGAGCCCGCGAGACAAGCCATCGGCCAATACTTGATCATCCTCTGCGACTAAAATCTTCATGGATTGAACACCATTCGAAGCAGACCTAATTTGACCGTGCTCACCTTAGACCTGACTCGACGCCGCACGAATTTGATCGCGGGTGTATTTGGCGGCAAGTGCCGCGGCCTGAGCGAAGTCTGGTCCGGGACTGGCGTAAATAATGGCTCTTGAGGAGTTAATCATCATCCCAAATCCAGTCGTATCGCGGCCCGCCTTAACGGTTGCTAGCACGTCGCCACCTTGCGCGCCGATTCCAGGCACAAGGAGTGGAATTGTCGGAGCCAGAGCGCGCACCCTGGCTAACTCGGCAGGATACGTTGCACCCACCACCAAGCAAATTTGCTCATCCTTGTTCCACTCGGAATTGGCTAAACGAGCAATCCGTTCGAACAGTCGCTCGTTTTGAGGAACAACTTTCTGGAGCGCTGTTGATGAGGCGAAAGATGCAGGCTGATGAGAGTTCGGCACATTGGTGAAGACATTGAGATTTTGAAAATCGTCACCACCTGGATTTGAAGTTCGGCATAGAACGATGGCCCCTTTTTCTCGATAGCGCAGATAAGGTTCAATCGAATCAAACCCCATAAATGGGCTGAGAGTCACGGCATCCGCCTGATAGCGCTCAAAGGCCTCTTGAGCATATTGTTCAGCCGTGGCGCCAATGTCGCCGCGCTTGGCATCCAGGATCAGCGGAATGTCTCCGTAATGCTTTCTTGCGTGCGCAATAATTTTTTCTAAAGCGACTTCTGCGCGGGCTGCATGGAAGTACGCGATTTGCGGTTTAAAAGCGCAGGCGTATTGCGCGGTAGCATCGAGCAGTGCAATTCCAAAGGCGGTAATGGCTTCGCAAACCAATTCTGGTTCACTGTCGGGTTTGGGGCGCAAGCCATCTGGTAGCTTGTGTGGGTCGGGGTCAATCCCCACACAAAGCATGGACTGGCTGGTTTGCCAGCGTGCTCTTAGTTTCTCTATAAATTTCACGTTTTCAGTCTCAAAGCGATCTCCCAGCATGAATTCTAAAGCCTTAGGTCAAAGTGTGCTTAACCGCAGGGACCTTGTGATCCTGGTCTTGTTGACTCTTGCCTGGGGAGTCAACTGGCCGATCATGAAGTTTGGTGTGCGAGAAATGGAGCCACTGACCTTTCGCGCCTTGTGCATGATCGGTGGTTTACCTTTGTTGTTATTGATTATTCGCAAAAAAGGCCTGACCCTGTCAATTCCGCGCCATTACTGGCGAGAATCTTTTTGGATCGCGGTGACCAATATGGTCGGTTGGTATGTGTTCGCCATGTACGGCGTAAAGTTACTCAGCTCGGGCCGAGCCGCGATCTTGGGCTACACCATGCCGATTTGGGTGGCGCTTTTTGGCTATTTGATCTTCAAAAGCGAAACGACTCGCAGGCTATGGATCGGTGTGGCTCTCGCAAGCGTGGGTGTGTTGTTTCTGTTGGCGGGCGAACTTTCGAGCATGAGTGGTCGTCCTGTTGGGGCGATTTTTATGCTGATTGCCGGTGCGATTTGGGGTTTGGGTACCCACCTGATGAAACGCCGCAAACAAAGCACCCATGTCTATGTCGTCACTTTTTGGTCACTGTGTTTGGCCTTATTGGTATGCGGATTCGTCGCACTGACTTTCGAGCGAGCGGGTTGGATGTCCTGGTTCTTTGCTGATCCGGTCACTGGCGCAGCCGCGAAGTTTCCGAGCGCGTCGGCGTGGTGGGCCGTGCTTTACAAAAGCGTCGTGTTTTTTACCTTTTCCAAGGTGGCTTGGTTTAGATTTACCTTGATCTTACCGACGGTCGCCAGCGGCTTGTCGATCATGATGATTCCCGTCGTGGGCGTGTTCTCTGGCATGTGGATGCTTGGCGAGACAGCTCACTGGAATGATTATGCGGCTTTGGCGACCATCATTGGGGCGATCGCCTGTGTGCTTTGGCCTACTAAATCTTCGAAAGTCGGGCTATTGCTTTAAGCTGGGCATCCTTAACCTTACCTCACGCAAGCCTCGCAGGTCGGAGTGGGCGCCTCCGCTCATGTCCCCCGCGCCAGCCTGCGGCCGCCGCTCCTCCTTTACTTCGCTACGCCGCCCACCCCGACCTACGAGGCCAGACCTGTGCCTGATGAGGACCTATAGAACCTAGGCGGGTGCGTTAAAAGCTGTACCGTCTTGAGCCCACCCTGCGCTTGAACGTACACAGACGCCGGCATGAGGTATTTCTAAGTTCTCAAGAAGCTGCGGATTCTAGGTATCATTGGCATTCGGCCAAAAGCTGAGGAAAATACAGGTGAGGCGCTTACCCGCACTTCATTTCAACGGACACCCCTCTGAACGGAGAGTATCGCTATGAATGCACCGCTATCTCGGGACGGCCAAGAGTCGCTTGAAGACACTCTGGCACGAGCCTTAAAAGAGGTTAGCCTCGATGACAAATACACGCTCGAAAAAGGTCGCGCGTATATGTCGGGTACCCAGGCTCTCGTGCGTTTACCGATGTTACAGCGTGAGCGAGATCGCCGTGCCGGACTCAACACTGCCGGCTTTGTCTCGGGTTATCGCGGCTCGCCCTTGGGTGGCTTGGATCAAGCGCTCTGGAAGGCCGAGAAGCATTTAGCGGCCCATCAAATTGTTTTTAAACCCGGTCTTAACGAAGACTTGGCGGCTACAGCCGTGTGGGGTACCCAACAGCTCGCACTCACGGGAAAAAGCAAGGTCGACGGCGTGTTCTCGCTTTGGTACGGCAAAGGGCCTGGAGTCGATCGCACGGGTGATGTTTTTAAACACGCCAACGCAGCGGGAACCTCTAAATATGGCGGAGTCATTGCTTTGGCCGGAGACGATCACGGTGCAAAATCCTCCACCTTGCCGCACCAATCCGACCACATCTTTAAAGCTTGCGGCTTACCCGTGTTCTATCCGGCCACGGTGCAAGAGTATCTCGATTTGGGGTTACATGGCTTTGCCATGTCGCGCTTTTCTGGTTTATGGGTGTCGATGAAAACCGTCACGGAAGTGGTCGAAGCTTCAAGCTCGGTCGTAATTGATCCTGAGCGTGTCAAAATTATCTTACCTGAAGATTTTACCTTGCCAGAGTCGGGCTTAAACATTCGTTGGCCCGACTCACCCTTAGAGCAAGAAGCGCGATTGTTTAACTACAAGTGGTATGCCGCGCTTGCCTATGTGCGTAGCAATAAGCTCAACCATACCGTGATTGATTCGCCACAGGCTTGGTTTGGGATCGTCACGGGCGGCAAGGCGTATTTGGACACACGTCAAGCGCTTGATGACCTCGGGCTAGACGATGCCGCCTGTGCTCAGATTGGCATTCGAGTCTTCAAATGTGGCGTGGTGTGGCCCTTGGAAGCACGCACCGTGAGCGAGTTCGCCGAAGGTCTTCAGGAAATCTTGGTGGTAGAGGAGAAACGCCAGATCCTTGAGTATGCGCTCAAAGAAGAATTGTACAACTGGCCTGATCACAAACGACCCAAGATTTACGGTAAGTTCGATGAAAAAGATGGTCGCGGTGGTGAGTGGGCCATGCCGCAAGGACAGTGGCTGCTGCCCGGGCTTGCAGAACTCTCGCCGCAACTCATTGCCAAGGCCATCGCTGCGCGCTTGTTAAACCCGGGTAAGTACGGCGCTCGCTTCGAGCTCTCTAGCGATATGCGCTCGCATATTGAATCTCGCTTGGCGATTATTGCTGCGAAGGAAAAGGCGCTGGCCTTACCGCATACGACGGTGAATCGTGTCCCAACCTTTTGCTCGGGATGCCCTCACAATACTTCGACTCATATTCCCGAAGGTTCGCGCGGCATGGCCGGTATTGGCTGCCATTACATGGTGACTTGGATGCCAGAGCGTCGCACCGAGAATTTCACGCAAATGGGTGGAGAAGGTGTGCCTTGGATTGGACAAGCACCGTTTTGTGCAGACAATCACATCTTCGCCAATCTTGGCGACGGCACCTACTTCCATTCGGGGCTATTGGCGATCCGTGCTTCGATTGCTGCACGAGTGAACATCACCTACAAAATCCTCTACAACGATGCCGTTGCCATGACCGGCGGGCAGCCTATCGATGGCACCTTGACCGTGCCTCAAGTCATTGGACAAATGAAGGCCGAAGGCGCCAAGAAAATTGTCGTCGTCACTGACGAGCCTGATAAATACGATTCGGTGCGGCGTACTGAGTCAACGACCTTTGAGGGCATTGAGATTCACGGCCGGGAGCATCTGGATTGGGTTCAGAAGCAGTTGCGCGAAGTTGCTGGCTGCACCATACTTATCTACGATCAAACCTGCGCTTCCGAAAAGAGGCGTCGCCGTAAAAAAGTGGTCGATGGCGTACCCGGTTTTCCTGACCCCGCTAAACGCGTGATCATCAACGAGGCTGTCTGCGAAGGCTGTGGTGATTGTTCGGTGCAAAGCTCCTGTGTGTCGGTTGAGCCGGTCGAAACGGAGTTTGGTCGGAAGAGAAAAATCAATCAATCATCGTGTAACAAAGACTATTCTTGTGTGAACGGCTTCTGCCCCAGTTTTGTCACGGTCGAAGGCGGTCGACTAAAAAAGGGCGGAGGCAGTGCGCAACCGGGCTCTGAAGTCATTCGTTGGCCCGCGCTTCCAGAGCCTGTGTTGATGGGTTTCGAGGGAGCAGGTGCCGACGTTTTGAGCAATGCCACTTATGGTGTTTTAGTGACCGGTGTAGGCGGTTCTGGCGTGGTCACTATCGGGCAAATACTAGGAATGGCGGCGCATTTGGAGGGCAAAGGTATTTCTGTATTGGATATGGCAGGCTTGGCACAAAAAGGTGGGGCTGTTTATTCTCACGTTCAGATTGCGGAGTCGCCGGAGCATCTTTATTCCACAAGAATTGCCACTGGTGAGGCCGATCTTATGATCGCCTGCGATCTTGTGGTCGGAGCCAGCAATGAGGCTCTCTCCAAGATGCGCCCATCCGTGACCCGTGCGGTCATCAATAGCGATATTGCGCCGACCTCGGACTTTTTGAGGGATCGCGATTGGACACTTCCGGAGCAGGAGCTCAAGGCGAACATTCTGGATGCAGCCGGGGCCCAAGATATTGATTTTCTGGACGCTTCAGACCTGGCTGGCAAACTGCTGGGCGATACGATTTACACCAACCCTTTGCTCATGGGCTATGCCTGGCAAAAAGGTTGGTTACCCTTACGTCGTGAATCAATCTTGCGGGCCTTTGAGCTGAATGCCGTATCGGTCAAAAGCAATCAAGAAGCTTTTGAATGGGGGCGACGCTACGCGCATGACGCCCTGGCCGTAAAGCGTACCCTTGCGCCCAGCCAGGTGATCAGTATTTCTAGAAATAAAGTGACGACTTCGGAAGCTTTGGCTAGCCTGATCGAAACTCGGGCCGACATTCTCGTGCAATACCAGAATCTCGATTATGCGGCTCGCTACCGTAAATTAGTCGAGGAGATCAAACAAGCTGAACTGCGGCGAATTGCTCGCGTCCAGGCGAATCCTAATCAAAGCAAGGCAATAGCATCCACAATAGCATCCACTTCGCTGGCCCTGACCGAGGCGGTCGCCCGAAACTATTTCAAACTGCTTGCCTACAAAGATGAATATGAGGTCGCCCGCCTTCATAGTGAACCAGCATTTACAGCAAAAATTGCTGAACAATTTGAAGGCGACTATAAACTTCGGTTCCATCTCGCTCCGCCGCTCCTATCGAGGGTGGATCCTAAGACCGGGAAGCCCAAGAAAATTAGCTTTGGCCCCTGGATGATGACGGGATTTAAGGCCTTACGTCGGCTGAAGGGCTTGCGCGGCACTGCGTTGGATATCTTTGGATGGAGTGCAGAGCGTAAACAGGAGCGAGCCCTGATCGCCCAATATGAGCAGTGCCTTGAGCAAGTGGTTAAGCATCTTGACGAAAATAATTACGCACTGGCGTTGGAGCTCGCAAGAGTCCCTGAAGAGGTGCGCGGTTATGGCCATGTGAAAGAACCTTCGCTCAAGAAGGCGCGCAC
>JANLRI010000231.1:0-9469 GCA_031361565.1 Betaproteobacteria bacterium
CCGCCCATCATGTAGTGCGCAGTCGGTACGACTTCGACCCGTCCACCGGCAAGATCAAATCCGCAATCGGCACAACGATCAACCATACCCTTGAAACTCTTGCGAACACTGTCCACACCAAGATGCTTCATTTCGATGTAGACGCCGCCGTTCGGGCTGGTCCGTCCGGCTCGCATCTCCGAAAAAATGCCGCGTGAAACGATGTCGCGCGTCGCTCGTTCGCCCAGTGAATCGTAGCTGTGCATAAAGCGCTCACCCGCGCCATTGAGTAGATAGCCTCCCGACCCGCGTAGGCCCTCCTCGAGCACCGTCCCGGTATTCGCGTGCCGGTGCCTGCAAGCAGTCCGGTTGGATGAAATTGAACCATTTCCATGTCGCGCAAGGCGAGGCCTGCGTCGAGCGCCATCGACAGACCATCGCAGCTTTTTTCACCGCTCGGCGTATGAAATTTGTACATCGTGGGGCCACCGCCGGTCGCGAGCAGTACGGCTTTGGCCTGTACGAACACGTAGCCGCCGGTTCGCACGTCGATCATCAACACACCGGCCAGCGCGTCGCCCGTCCTGAACAACTTATGTGGTGCACTCGGCACCGCGCGGTATCGCGGGCGGGGCGATGATACGTCCAGGCCACGCAAGGCCATCCACGCCTCAATCGCCTGCCAGAGATGGATTCGCTGGCGGCCCTTTTGATGTGTTCGTCGAACGCTTTGAAGCGCTTGCAAAACACGATGACGGTGTGGAAATATTCCTGCAGAACCCAAACCGCTCTCAGATCCGGTGAGTGCCGCGCCCACAGGGGCCTACCTCATAGCAAAACGAAAGCTGAGCGCCCGCTTTACTGAACTGTTTCATGACCTGCCTCCTCAATGGCGGCTCTGCGTCTGGGGTTGAACAAACCCCAGGCATAATCCGCATCGCTTAAGGTTACGCACGACAATACACGATGTCTATCGCTGTGAAATGAGTCTTTCGAAATAGCGCATGGCGCCGGTCATCGCGAGTTCGCTTGCATTTTCGATGCAATAACTATCTACAAAATTGATAGCAGGAATGAGGGATGGCAATGCCTGATACCGGTCCTGTGTAGGCCTCTCGCGATACATATAGCCCATGTTAATCGGGCTCAGAACGGCCTTAAGCCAAGTGTCCTTGACCTTGGCCTCTAAGCGCGACCAATAGCGACAATTGGGGTTGCCATGCAGAGTCGTATCCCCGGGGGCGTGAATGAGAAGAGTCTCATGGGCGGCTAACGGCGCCAAAACCGCGCAAAGTGTAATACTCACGACAAAGGCAGAAGCGCTTGGTTTGAACAGCATTTGACGTCTATTTTTCTTCATGGATGCTTGAATTCTAAATCAGTCTTCTCTAATTCCTGATGCCGTCCAAGGCCACCTACCCAGAACAAGCGGTGCCATTTTGAGCTCGGCGAAACTTAAAAGTGCTGCAAGACTGGCAATACTCTGAAGTACCGCCCGAACTGCGACGATGAGCTGAAGATCAAATCAGTCGATCCTTGAGAGGCCGGCGATTGAGAAGCTTCTCAGTCCTCTGGAAATCGAGGCGCGAACGGAAAGCGAATCCTTCTTGGGTCTTATCGCGTTTTATACGGCATGCACGGGAGACTTTTGAAGCTTGTCTGCCTTTTCCGCCGCAGCCTTTGCTTTGGCCTTGAAGAGGGCCTCAAGTTCATCTTCTTTCTCAGGCTTTTTCTCTTCTTGCAAACTTAATGCGAAGGGACTGCCTTCGAGCTCTTGCACAGAACCCGATTTTCCGTGCAGCTTGAAGCGTAAGCGTAGCTCATTCGGTGAGTCGGCATTGCGCAATGCATCATCGCGGGTGATCTTGCCCTCTTCAGATAAGTTGAAAAGGGCTTGATCAAAGGTTTGCATGCCCAGTTCGACGGATTTTGCCATCGCCTCTTTCACTTGGCCGGTTTCGCCCTTAAGAATGAGGTCCGCAACCAAGGGCGAGTTCAAGAGAATTTCCACCGCTGCGCAACGCCCGCCACCGATCCTGGGAATAAGTCGTTGCGAGACAAAGCCGCGCACGTTCAGCGAGAGATCCATATGTAGTTGCCGACTTCGCGATGCGTGACCAAGCAATTCTACTTCGGGTGCACATACTCAACCGGGTCTTCAATCGTGATAATGTGGCCGCGGCTATTTTCATTTCGGTAGTCGATTAGGGCAGCGAGGGTAGTGGATTTGCCAGATCCCGTGCCTCCAACCAAGATGATGAGTCCTCGCTTGGCCAACATCAATTCCTTGAGCTGAGTGGGTACACTCATCTCGTCGAAATTGGGAATCTTTGTAGTGATTGTGCGAAGGACCATGCCCACACATTCTTGCTGAACAAACACGTTGAAGCGAAAGCCTTCGTATGCTCACTCGTCAGTCTTGCCTCAGTGACCGGTGTCATCTGACCGTCGATCTTCATCGCCGGTGGAAAGTCTGCGGAAATAAACAAGTCTGAGGCTTTGGCCGCTAACATGGCCTTATGAAGCGCGTGGACGTAAGAAAGCGGTTGATCTGAACTCATAGCTCGGAAAGTTTTAGATTTTCTCGAGTTTCGCTGAGTCCGACTTCTGATATGGCCAGCCTCTGATCAACGGCGACGCATTCTAGACGGACGCATGAAAAGTGTGCGAAAGGCTATGCCTCATCTGCACCAAATGGGGTAGAAGCCGCGCTTGAGAAGCTCTCAAAAGTCGAAGCGGTTTCGGTTCTCATCGCGCTGGACGAATCGCGCCAGAATCGGGGCTTACCTCGTTCAATGCTCAATGCCTGTCCCTGGTATTACACTTGATCGAGAAAATCCGAGAGGCCCCTTGAAAACTCGGTAACGCTTACAGCGATGGTTTTCATTGCTATGCAAAAAACAGAAAAAAGTGCTTAGGGTGGAATTAACAAGGAAACTAGTCAGAGATCAAAAGACTGGCCATTTCCTAAGTATCGAGACGATGGGGCCTGCCATAGGCAAGGAAACAATGAGTACAGTGCGGACCTCCGCAATCGGTCGTGGAAGGTTAGGTGGGGCGAAGGTCGCTGTAGCTTCAATCTAAAGCGACCCTCAACGGGAGCCTCAGTATTGGTGAGCCAGCATCCCGGCGGCAGCACTGAAAGGGAACAAGCGCGGCGTATCCTCTCCAGGGCTGTCCGGGCCGATATCGGCTGCGGCATAGGCTTGGGCCATGCCCCCATCCGCCATCATCTGAAACCGCGCTCGTTGCGCCCTCGCGCAAATGCCCAGCACCCGCATCGCGCGCTCCACCACCGGCTGGCCGCTGACAAAGGGATTGGCCGCTGAGGGTGCCTCCGTTCTGGCCTTGAGCTTGGCCACGGTGCCGTCATAACCGGGATGGTTGCTCAAGGGCACCTCGATGCCCATCTGCGCCGAGATTCTGCGCATGCGCTCGGTCGCGGCAATGTAGCCGTCAAGACGAAGCATGTCGCGTCCGAAATTGAAGGATGTGCCACCCCAGATCATGGCCTTGTGCAGTTTGCCGCCGCTGCGCACATCGAACACCGGTGAGATGGTCCCCAGCGTGTGGCCCGGCGTGATGATAAAACTGATCTTGGCCTCGCCCAACGCGAGGGTGTCGCCGTCGCGCACGGCGATGTCACGTTTGGGCGGCCGGTCCCAGAGCGCGGAGTCAAACTCCAGGCCGGTCTCCATCATCTTCCAGTCGATCTCGCTGGCCACCACGCGGGCGCCGTAGCGATCAGCAATCATCTGTGCGCCGCCGTAGTGGTCGCCATGGCCATGAGTGACCAGCACATAGCGGATCTGCGCCGGATCCAGCCCGAGGCGGCGCATGCCACCCAAGATAAGGTCGACTGCTTCCTTGGTATTGTTCAACGCATCAATGAGGATGAGACCCGCATTGGTTTTGAGCACCCAGGCACTGACCCAGGCGGAGCCCACGTAATACAGATTGTCGAAGGCCTGTCCCGGCTCGGGCGGGGGCTGGTTAATAAGTTTGGCTAGCCCTTCGTCCATGGCCGCACTGGGCGCTGCGCGCACGGCGGGCTGCGGGTTGCAAATGGGCATCAGGAACTTGAGGTCCTCACTGGCGACTTGGCGGGCATCGGCCACAAAATGGTCGACCACGCCCTGCGTGACTGGCAGCTCGGGCGTCGTGGTACAGGCGACCAGCGTGGCTAGGGCCGCGCTGGTCAGGGCGGTTGATCGGAACATGTGGTCTCCTTGTCCGTTTTGCGTACTGTGCCTTTGCTGGCGTCTCGGTGCTGAACCATTATACGGCGGGATAGATGAGCATGCCGCGCTACGTACCCCGTTGCCAGCGAGTTGCCGGAATCATGCGAAACTCACTATAAATCAGGAGTTTGACCTCAGGATATTGCACCCCGAGTCATCCCTTGATGAGCCAATCAACACTCTTTGAGAAGATGTCTTTCTCTGGGCGAGCGAGGGAGCGCATGAAACACATACAAGCCAACGGATTGAGTTTTGCGTATATCGAGGAGGGTGCCGGGCCGGTCGTGCTCCTCTTGCACGGTTTTCCAGACAATGCGCAATCCTGGAGCCACCAGATGCCAGCGCTTGCCGCCGCTGGGTATCGGGCCGTGGCACCGTACTTGCGCGGATATTCACCGACTGAAATTCCGGAAAACGGCTACTACGCCATCACCACCCTCGCCACCGATATTGCCGAATTGATTCGGGCCTTTGGTGCTGGTCCGGTGTATCTTGTCGGCCAGGATTGGGGTGCGATTATCGGCCACGCCGTACTGGCGGCCTTTCCCGAACTCGTCCGGCGCGCAGTACTGGCGGCCGTGCCACATCCCGCGCAAGTCAGTAAGAGTCTTGTGGATGCTAGGCACATTCACCGCTCCTTTCACTGGTGGTTCTTTCAGGTGCCGGACCTGCCCGAAAAGGCCATCGTTGAGGACGATTTCCAATTTATTGACTATCTCTGGAATTACTGGAGCTCACCCGGATTCGAGGATGGGGCGCATATCGCCCAGATCAAGCGCATGTTCGCGGTGCCCGGTGTGCTCAAGTCAACGCTCGCCTACTACCGGTCGATGCTCGACCTAAGCAAAGGCGATCCCGCTCTCGAACACCTGCGCGCCTTGATCAACCGACCCATTACTGTGCCAACCTTGGCACTGTGCGGCAGCGACGACCTGCGCGCCGAACTTATGACGGATCAGGGGCAATACTTCACTGGAGAATATCGCTTCGAGCTGGTTGAAGGCGCTGGACACTTCCTCCACCGCGAGCAGCCTGCTGAGGTGACCCGTCTCATTCTGGAGTGGCTAGGCAGAGGTCACACCGTGCCCTAAAATACTCCCGCGCTACCGAAGTTTGAATATTTTAGTTTGAATTTTTTATACGCCCGGTCGATCTGAGACCAGGTGTTCAAGTCGTGTCACCCTCACCGGAGTAAGGCCATGAAGCAGGACCGTTCCACCATTGAAGCCGTCATCAATCTGTACTTCGACGGCTTGTTCGAGGGCGATGCCGCGAAGCTGGGTGAAGCCTTCGACGCCACGGCCGACCTGCGCTGGCAGGAGCAGGGCGAGCTCAAGGTGCTCAAACTGGCCGACTGGCTCGACATGGTGCGCAAGCGACCGTCGGCCAAGAGCGAAGGCAAGGCACGCGAGGACTTCATCGTCACCATCGATCAGTCGGATGACACAACCGCCTTCATCAAGGTGCGCTGTCAGTTGCCGCCGCGTTATTTCACCGATTATCTGATCGCACTGAAACTGGCCGACGGCTGGAAGATCGTGTCCAAGACCTATCGCTTCGATCTGAGGAAATAGATGCTGACGGACGTACCTCGTACTGGAAATAGTATTCCGATGCGCGCTACGATTCGGAGAGCCCGCAGAACTACGCGGCCATCTTTGATGAGTTGATCGAGCCGACAACCATCTCAACCCATTCGGTCGGCATTTTGTTGTCCGTTTAGCGAGTAAATCCGCACGCGTTTATCAGGAAAAAACATGAAAGTCAAAACCAATATTCGCGCAGGTTCAGGTGGCGCGTCTGGCGCCGGTGGTAACTCGACGAGTACCAGCACCACGTTCGTCAGCGGAAAAGTTGGTGCTGGTCAGGCAGCAGATGCAGCCGCAGCTTATGCCACTGCCTTCGCGGACTTGGCCGCGCAGGCGGCCTCAGCTGCGGCCTGGGCTGCGATCAAATGACGACATGAATATGTCTCGCCGGGCTCTTCGGTTCGAGGTTGTGCGCGCTAGCGAACAGAAGTTCTCCGTATTTGGCGATAGTTTACCAATTCGACGAGTTTTCACGCAACCGCAATGACACCAACAAAATTGGTCATCGCTAAAGATTTTCAGCCAACCAGGAGCGCAGAATATGGAAGAGCAACTACCTCCTAATCAGACTTTCGGCAAATGCGGCCACATTACTTGCAAATGCGGCGTAGCGCCTGGCAAATCGTATTGCAGCGACTATTGCGAGCGCGCGAGTTATCGGCACGACGGCGGCGACCAATCTCACGCGACGGCCGAGAAGTGTCAATGCGGTCATCCTGCGTGTGCTTGAGGAAATAAACTAAGGTTCTAATCCGCAAGAAATGGATCGGGTCGCGCCGATGACCATACCCTGACCGTCGCGATCACGCGTTGAGCTCAACCAGCGGCGTGAACCCTCCATATATCATCCGCTTGCCATCAAAGGGCATTGGATTCTTCGCCGGATTGAAACGGTCATCCGTCTTCATCAGCGATTCCATCTTGCTCATGGCCACATCTCGAATGGCCTTGTCCGGCCATTCGACCCACGAGAAAACCACCGTTTCGTCCGCACTTGCCTGAACCGCGCGCCGAAAGTCGGTCAGCTTACCGTCGGGCACATCGTCGCCCCAACACTCGAGGATGCGGGTTGCGCCTAACTCTATGAACAGACTGTCCGCGGACTTGGCATGGTCAATGAACTTTTGCTTGTTCGCGGTCGGCACCGCAATCACGAAACCGTCGATATAACTCATCATCTTGCTCCTGTTTGTAATTCACGCACGGGTCGAACCTCAATGCTGCCGTATTTCGCTGGCGGAATGCCGGCGGCGAGCTGAATGGCTTCGTTCAAGTCTTTGGCCTCCAGCAAATAAAAGCCCGCTAGCATCTCCCGAGTCTCTGCAAAGGGCCCGTCAAACACGGTGACTTCGCCGTTGCGCACGCGTACCGTGGTCGCAGTATGCGTGGGATGTAGCGGTTCGCCCGCAACTAGCCGCCGACCTTCGGAAAGTTGCTGCACATAGTCGGCGCAGATACGGTCGTCGCACGCGTCCCAGTGCGCAGCATCAAGGTATACCAAACATAAGTATTTCATCTCTAATCCCGAAAGAGTCTATTTAAAATCAATCGGTTCACCGTTTATGGCCCAGCTGACGCCAAAGCGATCTGTGAGCATACCGAAAGTCTTCGACCAGAAGGCGGGTGCCAGTGGCATGGTGACCTTGCCACCGGTTCCCAGCGTGCGAAAGACAGTTTCAGCCTGCGCGATCGTGTCGTACTGGAGCGCCAGCATCACACCTTTCATGCCGTCGAACGGCATTCCGGGCGGTGCATCTCCCGCAAAGAGCATTGCGCCGCCTGGCAGAGACAGGCAGGCATGCATGATGCCGTCGCCGCTGGGCAGTGGACCGTCGGCGCAGCCCGTGTCGCCGACGGCCATGGGCGGCATGTCGGCATAGCTCATCATCGTCTCGATCTTGGCGCCAAGCGCCTTTTCGTAGAACGCATAAGCTTCACGGGTGTTGCCACCGAAGGTCAGGTAAGGGGTCAGCGTGGTGGACATGTTGGGCTCCAGGAAAAAGGGTGATAGGCCTTGTTGAAAGGTTTCAACGAAGGGTGACAGCGCCTCTGTCCTCCTTAGTCGAACGGCCAGGACGGCTTTCGACACATCATGAAAAATATTTTATGCGCCCGCTTCCGACAGTCGGCGCAACAAGTAGCGGCGCTCGGGTTCGCGGTGCGCCAGCGCCACAGCAGCCCGGTAATGGACCTGAGCTTCCTCCATCCGACCAGCACGACGGTACAGATCGGCTGCCGCTGCCGGCGCCGCGTGGTAGCCGGGCAGGGCAGCCAGCAGTGGTTCAATCAGGTCCAGCCCGGCCTGCGGCCCGTCGCGCATGGCTACTGCCACCGCCCGATTCAGCGCGACCACCGGGCTGGGTTCGACGCGCAAGAGAACATCGTAAAGTCCAACAATTTGCGGCCAATCGGCGTCCGCCGCGCTAGGTGCCTCACCGTGCAAGGCAGCAATCGCTGCCTGCAACGCATAGGGACCAAAGCCTGGCTGTGACAGCGCCTCCTGCACAATTTTGCATCCTTCATCAATCGCGGCTCGGTTCCACAAGCTGCGGTCCTGCTCCTCAAGCGACACCAGATCGCCCGCGTCAGTACTTCGCGCTTGGCGACGCGCATCGTGCAGCAAAAGTAGCGCCAAAAGCCCGAGGACCTCAGGTTCGGGCATCAGGCTTCGCAGCAGCCGAGCCAGACGGATGGCTTCATCGGCCAGCTCCACAGTCTGAGCAGAATGAGCTTCATTGAAGATCAAATAAACCACGCGCAGCACACTGGCAAGTCGCGCTGGAAGCTCCTTTGTACCGGGTACCTCATAAGGGATGCGCGCCGCAGCGATTTTTGCCTTTGTGCGCACGATGCGCTGCGCCATGGTGGAGGTGGCAACTAGGAAGCCGCCCGCAATGGCCTCGGTGGTCAGACCGCAGACTTCGCGTAAAGTGAGCGCGATTCGAGCTTCTTCGGACAAACTAGGGTGACAGCAGGTAAAGACGAGGCGCAGCCGGTCATCTTCAATGTGCTGTGCCTGGTCTATCCTTTGTTCCCAGTCAGGAGTTTCGTCGGCGATGGCTTCGGCTTCTTCGGCGACTTCTTCCCAGCCGACAAATCGTTTGTCGCGGCGAATTCGATCAATGCCTTTGAAGCGACCTGTCGAAACGAGCCAGGCCACAGGGTTGGAGGGGACGCCCTGCGCTGGCCATTGCTCGGCAGCAGCGACGAACGCATCGTGGAGTGCCTCTTCGGCCGCGTCGAAGCTACCTAGCAGTCGAACCAAGGTCGAGAAGACGCGTCGGCTCTCTTTTTGGTAGATTTGGGCAATGATGTCGTTCATGGCCCTCTCTCCGTTAGGAGTAGGGATGTTGGTCACGGTGGCCCGTTACCATGGATCGTAGGTGCCGACATTCCATAAATGCCCCTCCAGGTCTCGACAACTAAAACCCCGACCTCCGTAGTCTTCATCTTTGATCTCAATGTCTATTTTGGCGCCAGCGGCTTTTGCTCGCTCGTAAACCGCGTCCGCGTCCGACACGATGAGGTACGGGCTTTGAGTCTCGCTTCCACCGATCTCGTTGGGCTGCTTCATCAAACGACCGAATTCTGTTTCGGTCTTAAGCACGGACCCAAGCATGATCATTCCGTTGCCGAAGTTGAGTTGTGCGTGGGCAATGG
>JANLRI010000297.1:0-3958 GCA_031361565.1 Betaproteobacteria bacterium
GCACTGAACTGGTTGCGCATGCTCGCCTCACTGGTTCCATTGACCACCAAGTCATACGGCTCATTGGAGGTCATTGCGCGGCTCTCCTGCTCACTCGCATTACGATGCAGGCTTACCCATTCGTTACCGCTCGCTGCCAGTCCCTCTTGAATCGAGCGGTAGCAGTGCAGATCATCGTGTCCAACCACGGACATCGGCGAGTTAATGAGGCGGTTATAAGTGATGGTCCGTTGCAAAAGCTTGGCTGGAGCACCCTTAAGGCGAAAGGTCCACGACTCAATTAAGGTTTTATCGGCCGCTAGCGGGCGCACCACCCGAATGGTTTGTATGGCCCCCTTAATCGTCAGGCTAGGGTAGTACACCGTATTGTGACGTACCGTGCCAAGAATCTCATGCGCGCGGGCCTCTCCGTAGCGTTGATTCATGGCCTCCTCATATTCGGGAATCACCGAGTACTTGGAATGAATCGAATAGTTAGCGCCGGAATAGCCATGGCCATGATTGAGTACGCGAATACCCATCTTGTCGTAGAACGCATAGTCATTGACGAAAGGCACGAACTGTTCAATCGCCATCGGTGTCGGCGCGCCCTCAGGCAAGTGAGACCCAAGTTTTTTAGCGGTCCCGGCAGAAGATTCGTGAGCGACCATGGGGTGCATCGAGTCGTTGAGGTTTTCAACAAACATTTTCCAGTTGCAGTTATGCAGGTAACGCAAGCACCCGCCTGCAATCTCCAACTCACCCTCGGGTGAGCGATCCGCAAGATTATCAATCGAGGAGAGCGAATCACCGAAATACTCATGAAAACCGATGCCGGTCGCGGCGAGACGAATAAATACAAAACCTCGGTAGACCTGCATCGCGCCTACGCCACCCAAGCCTCTGGTCGCTTCGCAATCTTTAAAATCAGTGTTTTCGTAGCCACTCCTGAGCGGAATCGCCATAATGCGACCGTCAAGATGATAGGTCCACGCATGATACGGGCAGCGAAAAAACTTACCGACATTACCGTGGCTAGCCCCTACTAGTTTGGTGCCTTTGTGTGCACAGCGATTTTTTAGCACCGTCACACTGGCGTCTGCACTGCGCACCATCATCAGCGGCTCGCCAGCAATCTCAGTCGCATAGAAGTCACCGGGTGCGCTGACCTGACTCTCATGGCCAAGATAGACCCAGGCATTGCGCCACAGGCGTTTCTGCTCCATGGCGAAAACCGCGGCATCAAGATAAACATCGCGATGCACAGCATCCGATTTGATGAGTGAGGAGAAATTTTCAGACATGGTGACGATTTGCCCTTAAGGAATCGTAACGCCGGGATGGACAGCGGCGAACTTATCGAGGCCCAGCGCGCTCAAGGCGGCTTTTAGCCCGACACCCACATCATCCGCCAAGGCGGCGTCCGCTAAGCGTTTGAGTTTCTGTGCGGCGACTGCATCTTCCTCAGGATCTTGTTTCAAGACTGGCAATGTGCGCAGCAGCGTTTCGAAGTTAAGCCGTCCACGCTGCTGCGTATCGCTATAGCCCTTAATCAGGCGCTGGGCACGCGCCAGCTCCAGCGCAAGTAAGGGGCGATTCGCTGCCAAGGCTTCAATCTCCGAGCACCAACGCATCATCTCTTGATGCTCATGAGCGTAGCGCAAAGAGCCTGGCCGCCACGGGCGAGTTGCCGCGAGCAAATAGAGTTGCAGAAAACCGCGCAGCGAACTGGTCTCAAGGATTTTTCCTTCCCCCAAAAACGGCTTCATCAAAGACTGCAAGAACTTGGAGCGCATTATCCAAGCACCGAGCGAGCGCGGCAGGCTATCAGCAATCTCCTCGAAACGAGGATGCAAATATTCGCGAATCTCGAGCACCTGTTGATCTTTGAGCCTGACTTCTTGCGCGACTCGTTTAAAACGTGATGAGCGAATTTTGAGGTCGGCCACACGAACGATGTCCTCGTAGGTCATCCACAAGGCCAAGCCTCGCGCGGTCTCTTCGAGTAAGACGTCGTTCGGACTTATCGACCTCCAAAGTGCTTCGACACGGTCCAGATAGAGGCGAGCATGGTTAAGGTCTTGATAGTCACAGCACTTGCTTGCCGCCGCGCCGAGGGTATCCCACGCCAATTTCGGCAAGGCCTCAATGCGCGGCCTAAGGGCTTCGAGTTTAAAACCTAGTTTCACCGCATGGCTGTTGAGTGCCTGAGCAGCCAGAGGTGCAAGCCCAGCATCAAGAATCGACTTGTCGACATCGCCCCCTTGATGTGCAGATTGCCCGGCTGTAAAACCACGCTCAAAAGCCGCCAGGCTACTTGGCACACCCACTCCAGCGTCTTGAATGGCTGCTTCGAACTGAGCTCGGGTGAAGGGCAACACGGCACTGGCCGCCATCGCACCAAAGAGACTGGCACTCACCACCGAACCTTGTTCATGGGCCATCGCCGAAAAATCGTGCCCAATAAAACGCCGGGCTTGCGCTTGGCACAGGCTCAACAGTTTTTCGCTATCCACCCGGCCATCGCCCATCGCGATTTTCTCGGTCATCGAAAAGACCCGATGAGTTGATGCAATCAGCGTGCTGCGCTCAGGGGTGACCAAGCCACGCTGCAAGGCACGACCAGCCTCCATCAACTCGGAAGCCACGACCAAATCGACCTCGCCGGGTACCGGCATCAGGCTCAGAACCGGCGTGCGCCCAGCACCATCAGCCTTCACGAACTCTACATAGTAGATCGTGGCGCCGGTACGTTGTGCCACGCCGGGCACGGAGGTAGTTTGAGCATCAAAGCCCGCATGCTCGGCCATATGAATCAACCAGTCTGCCAGCACCCCGCCACCCTCGCCTCCCATGGCAAGAATCGCCACGGTGTAGACCCGTGCAGGTGTGTTCAAACTCATGCTTGAATTCCTAGCAAACGACGATCTATTCTGCTTTGAAGCCAGGTGATCACTTTGTTGCGCACCGCGTGCTTGCAGCGATCCCAAGCGCTCGGGTTACTCACGATGCTCGCTTTGTAAAACGACGGACACAGCACGGCGGCCTGCGAGGCCTCACCACATAAACCGCAACCCACGCAAGAATCCAGCACTGTAGCGACCGGGTCGCGCCGCAGGGGATCCGGATTGGGTTTGATACTTAACGAAGGGCAACCCGACAAACGAATACAAGAATGGTCGCCCGTACAGGTATCGGAATCTACGCCGAAACGTTCCTTGACCGCGCGCTCACCGCGATCAATCGCCGCCTTGATCTGGGGCTTGATACGCCTTTGTTTATTTAACATGCACTCGCTTTGCGCAACCAAGACCTTTGGTCCTTTGTCTTTGGTCGTGAGAGCCTCTTTGAGAGTCGCCTTCATAGCCTTAAGGTCGTAGGTGCGATCAATCGTTCGCACCCAGGTGACTCCAACACCTTGCACCGCCTTGGCAATGGGATTGTTGGTGGCCCGCAGGGAGTTGTTCGCTTTGGAGGACAAAAGATCTTGCCCGCCCGTGGCTGCCGAATAGCCGTTATCCACCACGACCAAGAGGTTATCGCTTTTGTTGAAGACCGCATTGCCCACCCCGCTCGTCAAGCCGTTGTGCCAAAAACCTCCGTCGCCCATGATGCTGATCGTTCGCTTCTCGGTTTCCTGGGTATTGAAGGCAGAGGCACCGGCCCAACCAAGACCATAGCCCATGGTCGTCGCACCGATATTGAAAGGCGGCAGGATCGAAAACAAATGGCAACCAATATCGGCGCTAATGTGATGCTGACCGATCTCTCGCTCCAAGAGTTTGATTGCGGTGAATATCGGCCGCTCCGGACAGCCGGTGCAAAACGAAGGCGGCCGACCGTGTACCACTTGAGCCAACTCGGTCTGATCCAAGGGTTGGATCGGAATGACCTTTCTCAGCCCTGTGCTCGGCGCATGGTTTGCGCTCTTGGAGGCTCTTGATACTTCTTGAATGATGGCGGCGGCCTGCGCTTCAAC
>JANLRI010000388.1:0-2884 GCA_031361565.1 Betaproteobacteria bacterium
GAGCGCTGTGGGGTGGACTCCAAAGCACTTCGCTCCCTGGCGACTTTCTCAACCACTTGAGTCACGCTCTTGGCTGCTCTCTGATATTCCTTATCGACCAGTGTAGCCATTACGGAGGAGCGGGACTGTAGAGAACTCGTCACAATTTCTACCGCGCGTACGACCGTCTCCAGGCGACGATGAAGCTCACTACCGCGAGTAATTTCGCCAGCAAAGGCGGTTGAGATTGCACCAAAGTTCTCAATCAAATTGCGTAAAGAGCGACTGTCCTCTGACAAATAGGAGGGATCAAGCAAGCTCAGTGCAAGCGCGGGTTGTTGCAAACGCCAGAACAAGGGTTTTACAGGTTCCGGAAGCCGTGTCTCGTCGACTACGTAATCAAACATGGCGGCCACGAGATCCAAAGTGGCAAGTTGGCCGGCCGTGGCTCCGCCGCTCTTTAGTCGCTTACGATTATTTCCAAAAAAACTTGTTCTGGCTTGTCGGCTGTAAGGCATATAGCCGAGCGAATGTGCAAACGCGACCGCATCACGTTCAATTTCAACGACAGGTTGCAAGATCGGCGGCATGGTCAATTTCGGACTATCCGAAACCTTGGCCAAGGGGTTTTTACCAAGCCAGTCGGCTGAATATACTGCGCGACTCGCATCGTTGGAGCTGCGTTCCGAGTCCGCATCCGCCGATCCCTCAGCGACATCCGCCGTGATTGCATTTTGGGCGGAAGCAAGTGCTACAGAAGGGATTGTGGAAAGTGTAGCTTGAGCCGCTTCGGTTTGGTTGCCAGATGATCTGCTCTCAGATTTTTGGATAGTCAAGCCTGGTGCTGCAGCGACGCCGCCCTCAATCATTTGATCGATCAGCATCCGCATGACTTTAGCAAGGTCGGGGGCGAACGCCTTGACCGTGAGCGCACGTAAAGCCGACTTCACGATACTAGAGTCAGAAGGCGTATTCAAAGTTTGAATCAAGATCGAAGCCATTGATTTGGCTGCAAGAGGATTGATTTCTTCGTCTTTCCAACTCGTCGGCGCAATGTCGCCCAACATGTGTAAATAGGCCGGATAATCTTCACCAGCCTCAGTCACTATCGCGCTCGAAAGGTCCTGCGCCAGAATCTGAGTTTCCAAATCATCCTCGTCTAGCAAGACGATGGCACGACGCTCCGCATCTTCAATTAAGCTAGCCCGGGTACTACGCGCCTTGCGAGACGCCATCAGATCCGACATAGCGCCGGTGGACGCCAACCTTACCCGCAACATGGCCGAGGCCGAGAACAGCGCTTGCCGATCGATCGGACGAGTCTGACGATCACCCATCGCTTCCAATTGGTCACAGACCTCGGGAATGCGCACATGCGTGACGCGGCTAAGCTCTTGCACCAGTCGATCTTCGACTTGGTGAATCAGACTGCTTGGAGGTTGATTGGCCATGGTTACGTCACGAATATTGATTGGGTTTAGGGGTATGACGCCATCCTAGCGGAGAAGCTGAGAGGCTTTTGTGACAAAGGTCTCGGTGCTTCACCCTTTAGGAAGCTATTCCGACCGTTGACTGGAAGTAAACCAGCTTGAGTAGGGGATTCCACAGTTTTTAAAGCGGCGACCCGCAAGTTTTAATCTCGGTGTACACTGATTTTTCAAATTAAAAAACAGACAGTGGGGTGAGGATGACAATACCCAATGAAGTAACAGCGGGCGCAAGCTTGGCGCGAAACCCGTCAACAGCGGGTGCACCGCTCTTATCTGTAGAGGGCGTCACCGTAAGATTTGGCGGCATTCTAGCCCTCGACGATGTCTCCTTCGAGATCATGACCGGCCAAATCTGCGGCCTCATTGGTCCCAATGGAGCAGGAAAAACCACCCTGTTTAACTGCCTTTCTCGGCTCTACGATTGCAACCCGGGCAAGATTCGCTATCAAGGCACGGAGCTCACCACGCTGCCGCGCGGCGCGATTGCAGGTCTCGGAATTGGCCGAACCTTCCAAAATCTTGCACTTTTTAAAACCATGTCGGTCCTCGACAATGTTGCGGTCGGACGGCACTGCCGCACCAATAGCGGCTTTCTTGCCAATGCCTTGCGCTTTAGCTCGGTCGCCACTGAGGAGAAAAGCTCGATGGCTAAGGCCGAAGAAATGGTCGACCTTCTCGATCTACGTTCGGTCGCCCATCTACGTGTCTCCGATCTTCCCTTCGGCACCCAGAAGCGAGTTGAGTTTGCGCGCGCCTTAGCCGCCGAACCTACCCTCCTGTTGCTCGACGAACCGGCGGCGGGCCTGAACCATCAAGAGGTCTCCGAGTTGGGAGGACTGGTACGTCGAATCCGGGATCACCTCAACATTACCGTTCTATTGGTTGAACACCATATGAGCATGGTGATGAGCATTTCCGACAAAGTGGTGGCCTTGAATTTTGGTCGAAAAATTGCCGATGGCTCACCTGCTGAAGTACAGGCCAATCGCGATGTCATCCAAGCGTACCTAGGAACCGAGGCGACGGCATGAGTATTTTATTGGAAGCTAAGAACCTCTCCGCTGCCTATGGCCTGACCAAAGTTCTGCATGGTTTGAATTTCAGTATTGCTGAAGGGTCCATCACCACCTTGCTGGGCGCCAACGGTGCCGGAAAAACGACCACGTTACGCGCCATTTGCCAAATGATGGTCAAAACACAGGGCGAAATCCTGTTCGAGGGAAAGCCCATTCATACCAAGGCGACCGAAGACATCGTTCGACTCGGTGTGGCCCATGTACCGGACGGACGAGGCACCTTTGTGAACTTGAGCACGGAGGAAAACTTGCGCCTGGGTGCTTACACACGCAAGAACAAAGCCGAAGTGAACCTTGATTTCGAGCGTATTTATACCTACTTCCCGCGCCTTAAAGAGC
>JANLRI010000396.1:0-2194 GCA_031361565.1 Betaproteobacteria bacterium
CGGGTGTGATATTTGTTGTGCTCAATGCTCTGCAAGCCTTCGGTTAACAACGCAAACGGTTTTAACGCCTGGCCTATTAAAGCAAAGACCAAGACATTGCCGAGTGCACAACCGATCAGGATCGTCCATAGCATTGGCAACAAATCGTCCCAGCCATCAAGAACGGCACGTGAGGGTGCCGCAGTGAGCTCCAAACGTCCAGCCGGAAGCTGAATGACCTGTGTCTTCGCTGGAGGTGAGACTAAGTCTGAAAACCATACCGGTGCTTCTTTGCCCGCTTTGTACGTCGGTAAAGGTGAACGATAGAGTTCTTGCCCGGTGTTGTCATACAAACGAAGCTCATTGGCTCGTATCCTCCCAATACCATTCAAAAATCCGCGCATGCCCTCGAGCCCACCCGTGCCATAGACCCAGTTAATTCGGCTTAACAACTGGCTTGCGACCATATAGGAGCCCTGCATTTCTTCCTGGACACTGCGCCGGGTATTGTCGATTTGCAACCAAATCAATGAGACCGCAAAGATCCCCATCAGTGCCGTGATGATGAGGTTTACCTGCAAGCGCAGACTCATTCACGATCCTCCAGCGCAAGACCCCAGGAAGAAAAATTGCCATGGTCCAAAAAATGAGAAACGGCCGTCACTAGCGCTTTCTTCATGATCGGATCAAACGCACTATGGCCGCACTGATCTAGCCAAACTAATTTGCTGTTGGGCAAACTCAGGTGAAGATCCCATGCGGCACTCGGTCGGCATATCCAGTCGCGGCGCCCATGCAAAATCGCGACGGGCATGTGAGCCAATGTAGTTAAGCGCTGTAACAGCGGCACATCCGACCAAAAACACTCGTGCCTCAAATAATGGCTTTGCAAGCGGTACTTGTCAATCAAACGCAGGGCTTCTCTTGAGCCGGGCTCGAGACTAGTCATTGGTAAAAACCGGGCTTGCGACAAAGCATTTTCCCAGCATTGCCACGCCTGCGCAACAGCTAGGCGTTCAGATTCAATCGAACTGTTTAAACGCTTATCGAACCAATACAGCAGTTCGCTTTGGTTTGGGTTCGGTACATCTTCTGTCAAGGCGTCCCAAGCATCCGGCATCAGCTGGCGGGCACTTTGGAAAAACCAATCCACATCGGACGATCTGCCTAAAAACACCCCCCGCAGTACAAGGCCCATACAGGCATGAGTATGGGCTGCTGCATAAGCCAGGGCTAAACCCGCGCCCCACGACCCGCCTGTCACCAGCCATTGCTCGATACCCAAGTGCCTCCGAAGGTGCTCGATATCCGCTACTAAATCAGCACTGGTGTTGTTTTCCACAAATCCAATGGGAGAGCTGCGACCGCAGCCGCGCTGATCGAACATGATGATATGGCAGCGGCTAGCGTCGAACAAACTGCGGTGCAAGGGCGTACAACCACCGCCAGGTCCGCCGTGTAAGAAAAGCACCGGGACCCCCAAAGGATTACCGCTTTGCTCGTAGAATATCGCGTGACCACCACTTAGCGGCAGTGAACCCGTGCAGAAAGGTTCAATGGCTGAGAGTGTTTGGGGGTTGACGGCCTCTTGATCCATGTCGGGATGTTAGCTGATTGCTTCTTTTGAAGCGTCTAGAAGGTCGCGAAATACGGAGTTACAGCACCAAGAAAATCAAAACTCATGAAAATCATGAGGTGTAATTCCATAATTTCTGGGCGCGCGCTTTAGTTCTGGGGCGCATCATTCATCCGGTCGGTGGAGCTTCCTCCGGCTTAATGAATTTAATCATCGAAACCTTCGGTGACTTCATTTAATACTTAGGAGATTGAGTATGAACATGACTTGGGAAACACCTAGCGCCTGTGATTTTCGCTTTGGCTTCGAAATTACTATGTACATTGCCAATCGTTGATTTGATCGCTTCCGCTCGCTGAGAGGACTCAGCGAGCAGCAGGTCCTCAACCGGGCCAAGGACTTTGCCCGTGAAAATTCATGTATTAGGTTCGGCCGCTGGTGGGGGCTTTCCGCAGTGGAATTGCAATTGCGACAACTGCCGCGCGGTTCGCAAAGGCGATCCGCACTATTTAGCAAGAACTCAATCGTCCATTGCGGTCAGCGCCGACCAAGAGAGTTGGGTGTTGATCAACGCGTCGCCGGATATCTTGCAACAAGTTCGTGGTTTCGATGCCTTACAGCCGGCCCGCAGCCTGAGAG
>JANLRI010000410.1:0-4626 GCA_031361565.1 Betaproteobacteria bacterium
TGGCCTGATTTACGGCGGCTAAGGCGTCCGCCACTCCGAAGCCATATTTATCATTAAAGTGAAGTCCAGAACTCGTCACCCATGCACTATCTGTGGCGTCGTTCTTACGGGCAGTTTGAGCCAATATAATTCTGACGTCACGCCAGGATAAGTTGCTGTTGGCCGAAAGCATTAACCCAATGACGCCGGATATCATCGGAGTGCTTGCCGAAGTGCCGCCGAAATCGCTTCGGGTCTTGTTTTCCACACTGAGTGTAGTGACCGAGTTTTGATCCGAATAATTGCTCGAAGGACCGCAAACAAGGATGTTGGCACCGCGCTCGCCGTAAAAAGGCTGCTCGCCCTGATCGTCCACCGCACAGACCGTAAGCACCGCTGGACTATTCACGTAGGCATCGAAATTCGAATTCTCTTCTACGCAGCTGTTGCCCACTTGGTACATGCAACCTCCGTTACCCGCCGGAAAAACGTAGATCGAGCCCTTGCCACTACGGCCATAACGGACGCCGCGGAAGACTGCCTCCAAGAATCGGCTGTCGGCTGGGTGTAGAAAGCCAAAGTCAGCGGAGCCCCAACTGTAGTGATAAATACCAGTGAGCGCTTGATCCCGATTGAGTGCGTCAGCGATATCAATATCCTTGCCGGTACCCAAGGCATTGAAAGCCGCGAGTTGGATTCGAGGGGAAACTCCCGCGACGCCCACGGCATTGTTGTCGCGTGCGGCAATAATTCCCGCGACGGAGGTGCCATGAGTATCGTCCGTAGTACAAGGTAAGGGGTAGGCGGAAGGTGTAGTGCGGGTGTAGTCAAAACTGCTAAAGGGCGCTACGTTTTGAACAAGATCAGTGTGCGTGATCTCAATCGCATCGTCAACGACAGCGACCTTCACACCCTCGCCTTTGTTGACGGCCCAAGCCTGCACGGCTCTTAGGTCTTCTCCCACCTTCGCGGCAATAGTGTTGGGGCCTGTGGGTTGTTGCCCGGTATTAACGAGATGCCAAAGCGTCGAAAAAAGAGGGTCTGGTCCGCTTCCCGGTGCGACAGCGGGACTGTAGTTGTAGACGAAGTGACAGTCGCTTCGGTTTAAGCGTGCGCCGACAGCAGGGACGTCGGTTGGAATGGGGATCTGGCTAGGATAGGTCGAGGAATAGGGCGCAAGTACATCGGAAAAGCTTTTGCTGACCAGCAGATCGCCCGACTTGAGGCCTGAATCGGAGTTTCCACCGCAAGCACTGAGGGCGGTGCAATAAATCACGCTGAGAACGGTGCGGGTAGATAACTTGGTGACGTCGCGCATTGAAAAAGAAAGCAGAGAAAACAACAGTGGTAAACCTGAATCAGGGTAAGCCTAGAGGCTGTCAGGGCTTCGGATGAGTAAAAAACGAGAGGCTACAAGGTTATACTGCTTCGCAGCAATCGGCCCTAACCCGTAACTTAACCTCGACTGACTCTTTAGACAAGCGCCAAGATGAGTACATCCTCAATTAGATCTATTTTAGTTGCAAATCGATCCGAAATCGCCATTCGCGTCATGCGAGCTGCGGCCGAATTGGGCATTCGAACGGTAGCGATTTATTCGCATGAAGATCGATTCGCCTTGCACCGATTTAAAGCTGACGAAAGCTACTTGGTCGGCGAGGGTAAGAAACCATTACAAGCCTACCTCGATATTGCGGATGTGATTCGCATTGCCAAACAAGCTAAGGTGGATGCAATTCATCCTGGATACGGATTTCTCTCTGAGAACCCCGAGTTTGCAAAGGCCTGTGGCGAGGCGGGGATTGCCTTTATCGGACCAAGCCCGGAGGTGATGACTACGCTCGGCAATAAGGTCGCGGCGCGCAATGCTGCGCAGGCCGCAGGTGTCTCGGTCATGCCTGCAACTTTACCGATTACCGATCATAGCGAAGACCTCAGTGAGGCCAAAGCTATGGCTAACGCCGTGGGCTATCCGCTGATGCTCAAAGCGAGCTGGGGCGGCGGCGGGCGCGGCATGCGGGTGATCGAGTCGGATGCCGATTTGCAGGCGCAATTGCCAGTATCAAGGCGGGAGGCTGCCGCGGCCTTCGGCAACGACGAGGTCTATCTTGAAAAGCTGGTGCGCAGAGCCCGCCATGTCGAAGTGCAAATCATGGGAGACAAGCACGGTCAAGTTGTACATTTGTTCGAGCGTGATTGCTCAGTGCAACGACGTAACCAGAAGGTTGTTGAGCGAGCTCCCGCCCCCTACCTCAACGACCAGCAACGCCAAGAATTGTGCGAGGCGGCCTTGCGCCTAGCGCGCGCAGTGAATTACACCCATGCCGGAACCGTCGAGTTTCTGATGGATGCCGACACCAGTAAGTTTTACTTCATTGAAGTCAATCCGAGAATTCAAGTTGAACATACGGTCACCGAGGAAGTGACGGGCATTGATATTGTGAAATCGCAAATTCGAATTACTGAAGGTGCGAAGATAGGTGCTGCCGACTGCCCAGTTCCCGAGCAGAAAAATATCAAGCTCAACGGCCATGCCTTGCAATGTCGCATCACTACCGAAGATCCTGAAAATAATTTTACGCCGGATTATGGGCGTATCCAGGCCTACCGGAGCGCCGCCGGCTTTGGATTGCGCCTAGACGGCGGCACGGCCTATTCTGGCGCTGTGATTACGCCCTTCTATGATTCCTTGCTGGTCAAGGTGACGGCCTGGGCGCCAAGCGCTTCTGAGGCGATTCGGCGCATGGATCGGGCCTTGCGAGAATTTCGAATTCGTGGCGTGGCCACCAATTTACAGTTCGTGGAGAACGTTATCAATCATCCGGACTTTGCAGCCGGTATTGTGACAACTCGCTTCATCGATCAAACCCCGGAACTTTTCAAATTTACAAAGCGTCTGGATCGGGCCAGTAAGTTGCTACGCTACATTGGTGATGTGTCCGTCAATGGCCATCCTGATATGAAGGGCCGGGCACTTCCCGAGCTTTTAAACCTGCGTTTGCCGTTGCCTAAAATTGATTTGAGTTTAGCCCCGATGGCGGGTACAAAACAGCTTCTCACCAGTCTAGGTGCTGCGAATTTTTCTCAATGGATGCTTGAGCAAAAGCAAGTGTTGCTGACCGACACGACCATGCGTGACGCCCATCAGTCCCTGTTTGCCACCCGTATGCGTAGTGTCGATATGGAGCGTATTGCGCCCTACTATGCGCGCATGCTACCGGGCATGTTCTCGATGGAGTGTTGGGGCGGGGCGACCTTCGATGTGGCCATGCGTTTTCTCAAAGAGGACCCTTGGACTCGTCTGCGTAACCTTCGCGCAGCCATGCCCAACCTGCTCCTGCAAATGTTACTGCGCTCCAGTAACGCGGTCGGTTATACCAACTACCCGGATAATGTGGTGCGCTACTTTGTTCAACAAGCGGCCAAAGAAGGCGTTGATCTGTTCCGTATCTTTGACTCTCTGAACTGGGTCGAAAACATGCGAGTGGCCATCGATGCAGTGCTTGAAACAGGGGCCCTATGTGAAGGAGCGATTTGCTATACCGGTGATGTCTTTGATGCCAAGCGCAGTAAGTTCGATGTGAAGTATTACGTGACGCTCGCCAAGCAATTGCAAAAATCGGGAGTCCATGTTCTTGGATTAAAAGATATGTCGGGGGTGTGCAAGCCACGCGCGGCAACGCTGTTGATCAAAACGCTCAAGGAAGAAACCGGATTACCCATTCATTTCCATACCCACGACACTAGTGGCATCTCCGCCGCCACGGTTCTGGCCGCGATTGAGGCGGGCGCGGATGCCGTTGATGGTGCGATGGATTCGATGAGTGGCCTGACCTCGCAACCGAACCTCAATGCGATTGTTGCGGCCCTGGCGGGAAGCGAGCGAGACCCCTGCGTTATTGGTGCCGATGGAGCGCAAGGCGCGGGGATTAATCTGGATGCGATGCAAAGCATTGCCCATTACTGGGAGGCTGTGCGTCGCTTGTACTCGCCATTTGAGTCGGACATTCGTTCTGGCACGGCCGACGTCTATCGTCACGAAATGCCGGGGGGTCAGTACACCAATTTGCGTGAACAGGCGCGCTCCCTTGGGCTGGAGCATCGCTGGCCGGAAATCTCGAAGACTTACGCTGATGTGAATTTCATGTTCGGCGACATCGTGAAGGTCACGCCTACCTCCAAGGTGGTCGGCGACATGGCCCTGATGATGGTGAGTAACGAGCTTACAGCAGAGGACGTTCAGGATCCCCTAAGGGAAATTGCTTTTCCGGAATCGGTCGTGTCCTTATTCAAGGGTGATCTTGGTTTTCCGCCCGATGGTTTTCCGCCTGCGTTGTCTCGGAAAATTTTGAAAACGGAGCCTCCTAAAGCCTTTCGCCCGGGCGATAGTTTGCCAGCGCAAGATTTGGTGCAAGCGCGCCTCGATGCCGAGAAAATGATTGCTCGAAAAGTCGATGATTCCGAACTCGCTTCCTACTTGATGTACCCCAAAGTGTTTAAAGATTTCGCTGCTCATCAACGTCAATATGGTGACGTAAATGTGTTGCCGACTCAGACTTTTTTTTACGGCATGCGCGAACGTGAGGAAGTGGCCATTGATTTGGATCCGGGCAAGACATTGATCTTGCGCTTGCAAGGATTGGCTCC
>JANLRI010000444.1:0-1430 GCA_031361565.1 Betaproteobacteria bacterium
AACCTACTTTGTGCAAAACTTGTTTCGAAGCTATGCACCAGCCGCGTTTGACTACTATCTGATCATTGCGGTTCCGGTTTCCTTTTTTGCAGCGGCCCTGGTCGGCGCGTTACTTGAAAAGACCGTGATTCGGTTTTTGTATGGTCGTCCACTGGAAACGCTGTTGGCCACCTGGGGCATTAGCTTGATTTTGATGCAGACCGTTCGCACGGTTTTCGGCGCGCAAAACGTCCAAGTTGAAAACCCTAATTGGTTGTCCGGCGGCGTTCAGGTGTTTAGCAATCTCACCTTACCCTACAACCGAATCGCTATCATCGCGTTCTCTCTCCTGGTTTTGGCGGGTTTGAGTTTGTTAGTGAGTCGAACTCGACTTGGCTTGTTTGTCCGTGGGGTCACTCAAAATCGCACCATGGCCGCATGCATGGGCGTGCATACCGCAAGAATTGACACCTACGCTTTTGCCCTGGGTGCGGGTATTGCCGGGCTCGCCGGATGTGCTCTTAGTCAGGTCGGCAATGTTGGCCCAGATCTGGGCCAAAGCTATATCGTCGACGCCTTCATGGTGGTGGTATTAGGGGGGGTGGGGCAGTTGGCTGGAACCGTCTACGCGGCCTTGGGCTTAGGTGTCATCAACAAGCTGTTAGAAGGCTGGCAAGGCGCCGTGCTGGCGAAGATCATGGTGTTGGTGTTGATTGTGATGGTGATTCAAAAACGTCCTCAAGGCTTGTTTGCCCTCAAGGGCAGGAGCGCTGAAGCATGAGTACGATGACGCACTCACTTCAGACGTTCGAACGGCGCGGATTACTCCTCGGCTCAAAAGGTTGGGCTGCGCTCATTGCAGCGGTGTTTGCAGTAGCCGTTTTCGTTCCAATTTTAAATTTGGCCTTGCCTGCATCCAACCCTTTCCATATGTCGGATTATATGGTGGCCTTGGTCGGCAAGATCATGTGCTACGCCATCTGCGCACTGGCTATGGATTTGATCTGGGGCTATACCGGTATCTTGTCTCTTGGGCATGGCTTGTTTTTTGCCCTCGGTGGCTATGGTATGGGCATGTATTTAATGCGTCAGATTGGCCGAGAAGGAAACTACAAGAGCGACTTGCCGGACTTCATGGTTTTCTTGGACTGGAAGCAATTGCCCTGGGCTTGGTCGCTGAGCGATTCATTCATTGCGCAAATGCTGCTAGTGATCCTGGTGCCGGGCTTGGTGGCCCTGATTTTTGGATTTTTCGCCTTTCGTTCGAGAATTAAGGGGGTGTATTTCTCGATCATCACTCAGGCGATGACCTTCGCTGCGATGCTGCTGTTCTTTCGCAATGAAACTGGTTTTGGCGGCAACAACGGTTTCACCGATTTCAAACGTATTCTCGGAATTCCCATTGCCGTACCCAGCACCAGGATGACCCTGTTTGTGATCACTGGTTTAAC
>JANLRI010000470.1:0-3699 GCA_031361565.1 Betaproteobacteria bacterium
GATGGCCTTGGCCTGTGAGCCCAGGCTCTTGATTGCAGATGAACCGACAACGGCCCTGGATGTCACCATCCAAGCCCAAATTCTGGATCTCATGCGCCTGCTGCAAGACGAAACCGGCACGGCCATCATTCTTATTACACATGATCTAGGTGTGGTGGCCGAGGTCGCGGATGAAGTGCTGGTCATGTACGCGGGTAAAGTGGTCGAGCAGGCAACAGTACAAGCGCTGTTCGAAGAACCTCAACATCCCTACACCATTGGTTTACTCGGCTCCATCCCGAGAATGGACAGCGAACGCTCGCGCCTGGCTTCGATTGAAGGACAGGTGCCAAGCCCCTTCGAACGCAGCCTGGCTTGTAGTTTTGCGCAGCGCTGCCCCTTCGCCGACACCCAATGCCTGAGTAGCATTCCACCGCTCACCGAAGTCGGCAAGCACCATTGGTCGGCCTGTTGGAAGGCGCCGCTTGATCCTGAGGCACTTTTGTCGAGGCCCAATACAGCGTCGGCGAGCGAAACGCTATCACCGCCGATCACTTTGGAGCTAGCGTCACGCGGCGGTGATTCGGCAGATCTCACTGCCTCGGTATGATTGCGCCATGTTGCCTGCTCAAAGTCCAATGATCGTCGATGCTCAACCGTTACTCAAGATCAGCGGCCTAGTCAAACACTTTCCAGTGCGTCGCGGCGTCTTCGGTCGCGTCAGCGGCGCGGTGCGTGCGGTCGATGGGGTTGATCTGACCGTCCAAGGCGGCGAAACACTCGGTATCGTTGGAGAATCCGGCTGCGGAAAATCAACGCTCGGGCGTCTTGCGATCCGCTTGATCGAACCCACAGCCGGTAGCATTCTGTTTGAGGGCCAAGATCTCTTGGCGCTCAGCACGCCCGCCTTACGTGCCCGGCGCCGCGCCATGCAGATCATTTTCCAAGACCCTTTCTCTTCACTCAACCCTCGTATGACGGTGGCACAGACCCTGTCCGAGCCACTGCGCCTGCACGGTCTACATTTAGGGCGCGAAGCGCAAAGGGTTGAACGACTTTTGCAACTGGTCGGACTAGCGCCTGAGCATGGGCAGCGTTATCCCCATGAGTTCTCGGGAGGCCAACGACAGCGCATTGGCATCGCCCGCGCGCTTGCCGTGGAGCCGCGTTTAATCGTGTGCGATGAAGCCGTGTCTGCACTCGATGTGTCCGTGCAAGCACAGGTCGTTAATCTGTTACAGGATTTGCAAAAACAACTTGGATTAGCCTGTATTTTTATTGCGCATGACCTGTCGGTGGTCAAACATATTGCCACCCGGATCGCCGTGATGTATCTCGGACGTATCGTAGAGATCGGCAACAAGCAAGCTTTATTTTCGGCACCGCGCCATCCCTATACCCAGGCTCTCCTGCGCGCGATCCCTTTACCCGAGCCAGGCGCCAGGCGTATGCAGCCGCTCCTCACTGGGGATGTGCCCAGCCCCATGAGTCCGCCAAGTGGTTGCCACTTTCATACGCGCTGCCCCCATGCTCAAGCCCTGTGCACGAGCACGGCACCGCCCCTCGAAGAGCAGTCTGGCCACAGCGTCGCCTGTCATTTTTGGCGCGACATTGAAGGAGCAAGATCCTCTCCAGTTTCATTTTCAAAGCCTTTACAGTCGCCCTCCCGCTGGCGCCTCGAGCGTCTTCAGTCCGCCTTTACTTCGAACACATCCTCTTAGGAAAACCTTACCATGACCCAAGTAGAGAACCCATCGATGGTGGGGCAGCCAAGCCGTCGACCTGAGGCGCTGAGCATCCGGCGCGCCACGAAGTTTGCAAGCCTTGCCCTGCTTGCAAGTCTGTCCGCCGTTGCAGTACAAGCTCAAACCTTGCGTGTCGGTCTCGCCGAAGATCCGGACGCTCTTGATCCCAGTTTGGCGCGCAGCTTTGTCGGTCGGATCGTGTTCTCAGCACTGTGCGACAAGCTGTTCGATATTGACGAGAAACTTACCATCGTGCCGCAGTTGGCAACTTCTTACGAATGGTCGGCGGACAATAAAACGCTCATCATGAAATTGCGCCAAGGCGTTGTCTTTCATGATGGTGAAAAATTCGACGCCGCAGCGGTCAAGTACAACATCGAACGTCACAAGACCATGCCTGGCTCGAACCGTCGGGGCGAGTTAGCACCGGTCGCCAGTGTCGACGTGGTCGACACCTCCACCGTGAAGCTCAATCTCTCAGCGCCCTTCTCGCCTTTGCTCGCTCAGTTAGCAGATCGCGCCGGGATGATGGTATCGCCCAAGGCCGCGCAAGCCGCCGGGGACAAATTCAGTAACACCCCAGTCTGCTCCGGACCGTTCAAATTCGTAGAACGCATTGCGCAGGACCGAATCGTCCTGGAGCGCTTCGCGCAGTACTGGAACAAGTCTGCGATTAATTTCGACAAGATTGTCTACACCCCTATCCCCGATGCTACCGTTCGCCTGGCAAACTTAAAGTCGGGTCAGCTAGATTTTATTGAGCGTGTAGCCTCCAGTGATATTGGCAAAATCTTGAGCGACAAGAAGCTCAAAACCTCGCGCATTACCGAAATTGGCTATCAAGGCATCACCATTAATGTCGGCAAGAGTGAGCAGGCCAAAAAAAATCCACTCGGTCGTGATGCCCGGGTGCGCGAAGCCTTCGAGTTGTCGCTGGATCGTCAGGGTTTAGCCCAGGTCGTGATGGACAATGAGGCGCAGATCGGCAATCAGTGGGTGGCCCCCAGCAACTCCTACTATGCTAAGAATGTACCGATGCCTAAGCGGGACATCGCCAAAGCAAAGGCCTTGCTCAAGGAAGCCGGTGTCACCAATCCGAGCTTTACACTACTAACGCCAACCACCTCCGATGCACAACGCCTTGCACTCGTGATTCAAGCGATGTCGCGCGAGGCCGGTTTCGACGTCAAGATTCTAGCGGCTGAATTTGCCACTTCTCTAAACATGGCCGACAAAGGTGAGTTCGATGCCTATGCCTTGGCATGGAGTGGTCGTGCCGATCCAGATGGCAATTTGTTTAGTTTCCATGCCTGCAAGCAGCCCTTGAACTATGCGGGTTATTGCGATGCTCAGGTCGACGCTTTGATCAATCAATCGCGTGCACTGCGTGAACCGAATGACCGTAGGAAAGTTTTCGAGCAAATTGCTGCGCAGGTCCTGAAAGAGCGTCCAGTGATTTATCTTTACCATCGCAACTGGTTATGGGCATACAACAGCAAGCTCTCGGGTGTGCGTAACATCCCTGATGGGCTTTTGCGGGTCACCGGCTTAAAGATGGCACCGTGATCTAGCCCAATGTTCGAATACCTCCTCAAGCGTCTATTGACGCTCATCCCAACGCTGATCTTGGTGTCCATGCTGATCTTTGGTTTGCAGCAACTGCTGCCCGGAGATCCGGCCAAGATACTCGCGGGCGAGGAGCAAGACCCTACCGTGGTCGCCTATTTAAGAGAAAAGCTCAACTTAGACAAACCCTTACCCGTGCGCTATGCGTACTGGGTCGCAGGGGTACTGCGTGGAGACCTTGGCGAATCCATCCGCAGCCAGGAGCCAGTCACCCGACTCATCCTGCAAAAACTTCCGGTCACCTTGGAGCTGGCGATGATGGCCTTCGCCATTGCGCTGATGGTTGGTATTCCCGCCGGTATTGTCTCCGCTGTAGGACAAGGAACCGCCTGGGACTATGGCGCCAATC
>JANLRI010000512.1:0-6835 GCA_031361565.1 Betaproteobacteria bacterium
GATCACCTGCAGCGAGATCAACAAGCGGATGCTGATCGTGCCGCTGGCGGGAAGCTGTACGGGGCTTTTAATTATTCGGATGAGTCGGCTACGAGCACCAAGTTAGGCTTGCTTGATGAGGCCTTCCCAGAACCTAGAACAACCAGCACGTCTGCCTATGGTCCCGTGAATGGCCATTCAAGTAATCTTTTCTCACCTTGGCAAATGAATGAGGATGGCACCAATGAGGTGACCCTGAACCATATTGGACGCCAAGAATTGTCTTATCAAAGTCTCGGATTCTCCTTCCAGAACGATACTTCTCTAAAGGATTCCGCGACCAACACTTTCCGACTAAATCAAAAGAATATCCGTAGCGATACGGGCCTCTTTCACATTAAGGAAGATCCTGCAAGACCCGGTGTTTTCTACGCCATAAGTGCCCGCGAATTTGGTAGCCTGACCTCGAATCAGATCGTGAGCTTTGTGGCCAGACCTGGCGATAACCCAGAAGATTTGCAAATTCTTGATTTCACTCCACCACCTGCAATCGATACCAATAACTTAGCGGGTGGACGTTTCCGTAACCCACTTCCGTTGGTGAATGGAACCATGGTGGCGACTCATACGCCGACCACGACATCCCTGAATACCGATATCAATGAATTTCGCTTACGAGAAGTCATCGCTACGAGTGCCGGATCGCGTGTCGCTGGTAAGTATATGACCCCCGGCGTCACTAAAACCGCCTCATGGTGGGACCCAGACGCTAGCAAATCGTTTAGTGGCGTACTCTGGGAATTGGAGGCGGTTGAAGTCGTGGCTCGCACTAAACCTGTTCGCCTTCAAGCCCCTGCGCTCGAGACTCCAGAGGCCAATATCTTTAAGGCTGAGGCCGTCGATGAGACTGCATTTAGATCTTGGATGAAAACCAACGAGCTCGCTCTAATTGTCACGAGAAATCAGACCAGCCGCGATCGTGCCGACGTACAGCAGCCTTTCAACCTAAGAGTTCCCGGCGGTACGTCTTCTGTGTCCCCTGCGGGCGGCACTGTGTACGACATCTCCCAGTATCAGATCTTTCAGGCGGATTTGGTGCGAGGCTATAACTCTTGGAATGGGCGCCGACCCATTGCCGCTCCGATGCATGATGCCGCTGGACGCAACCCGCCCAATCCAAACGGACCACAAGGCAGTGTCAGTATCGCAAGTGATGGTTCTACGGCGGCTTTCGTGCCGACCAAACGAGCTCTGACCTGGCAGACGGCCGATGCAAGCGGTACAGCGATTGTTCGTGAGCGTAATTGGATCACGTTCCAGCCAGGTGAAATACGTTCTTGCCCGGCTTGCCATGGCGTGAATAAGACGGATCAAACCGGCAAGGCTTCTCCACAAAATGAGCCTGAGGCGCTCCGCCAATTGCTAAAGTGGTGGAAAACTCAGCCAAAATAATTGAGGCTCAAGGCACTGGCCGATCATTCGATCACACAAGCCCCTTGCCTTGATTTCATTTTCGAGTCGGTGAGGTGTTTCGCACAGTCTCGAATAGGGCTTGGGGTATATTCGTGCAGATGAGCTCGAATATACCCCAGGCCTTTAGGCCTAAAACGCTAACGCCTATGCTGGGTTCTATGCGAAATGCGTTGATCGCGACTACGCTACTGGTGCTTGGTCTCGTCGCGCTTTATAGTTCTGCCGCTCAGCATCTGGTGCGTGCGTGGGCAAATTCTGCAGACTTCTCCCATGGCTGGTTGATTTTGCCGGTGAGCCTATACCTTATCTGGCTGAACCGCGATAAATGGCTTGGCGAGCCTTTGCGCCCCTCTTGGATGGGTGTTCTGGTGCTTTGTGGGGGCGGTTTAATCTGGCTCGCGGGCGAACTTGCGAATGTCCACGTCGTTAAAGGTTATGGTTTCGTGACCATGCTACAGGGAGTAATTGTTTTGGTCTGGGGCTTGAAGTTTTGCCGGATCAATTTCTTTCCCTTGGCGTTCTTGTACTTCATGGTGCCTGCGGGCGAGTGGCTCAACCCCGTGATGATGGAGCACACTGCCTCGGTGGTCGTGTGGCTGCTGAACCTGAGCGGCCTACCCATCTTTAGAGAGGGCCTTCACTTTACTTTGCCGACCGGTCGTTGGTCTGTGGTGGAGGCCTGTAGCGGGTTTCGGTATTTGCTGTCGGCGCTCATTTTGTCGCTGCTTTTTGCTTACTTGCAGTACGTTAAATTCAGCCATAAAGTGTTGTTTGTTTTAGTCGCGCTCACTACCGCAATCGTTGCAAATTGGTTGCGGGCTTACACCATCGTGCTGGTAGGTCATTTCTCAGAAATGAAGTATGGAACCGGTGACGACCATGTTTGGTATGGTTGGATCATCTTCGGCGCCGTGATGGCTGTCGTATTTTGGCTTGGAGCGAAATTCGCGACCGTTCCACTCTCTTCCGTTAAATTGACTGTGCCCAATTCGGCAATCAGCTCGGTGGGATCCACGAGCGATTCCGCCTTCGCGTCTAGGCTTAATTCATTGGCCGCGCTAGTGGTTGCGGGCTTAGTGTTTATGGGTGTTTGGAGTGTTCTTCCGGCACGCATGCAGACTTTTGAATCTCAGAAGGGTCTCACGGCCTTTTTGGCAAAGTCGTTTGGGACTGCGGCTGAGGGCGAGTTACCCCTGGTCCCAGGCTTTGCCGACCCGATAGAAAAGGCCACCATCAAAGACGGGAAATACCTTGCGCAGATCGATTATTTTGCGGTCCAGCATCAGCGAAAGGACATGCTTGGGATGGGGCAGCGTGCGATTCTGGAAAGCGATTCCTTGACCCGCATCGTCTCGCGCAATGCGGGAAACCTTCAGCTTGACGGTCAAAAAATCAATGCGACGAAGTACTATTTCCGCAATCGAGACAAATCCTACGTAATGTGGCAGTGGTTTGTAGTCGGTAATTACTCAACCAATAGCCCCTATCTTGCTAAAGCCTACCGCCTGCTCAACCTAGTTCGCGGCCGTGGTGATCATTCTGCCTCCGTCATGATCTTGACTGATGTTGCAGATGCCAGTAAGCCGCTCACCGACCAGGAACTGGGCGTACTGCCTTTTGCATTCAAGCTTGATGGCCAAGTTCGCCAATTTTTGCAGCCCTAGACGCTTTGTTGCTAGGCTCTAAAACGCTCCGACGTTTTGTTTTTCGCTCTGTGATTTTCGCGGATAGAGCTGGAGTTTTCCGCCTGTTAGCGGGGCCGTAGTCGGCGGGAAAAATTCAAGATTTACGATGGGCTTCGGTATTTCATAACCCGCTGGCATTTTTAAAAGCGATGCTCCCTTATTCAACAAGTTTTGACTGGTTTGCAGTTTTGAGAGGTCCAATGGGCCGCTTGCCGTATTGACGCTTGGTTCATCCCCTACATGGTTGGCAGGCCAGTTTGATGAGATGCCTGGCGAAAATGACAGACCGGAAGGGAAAAAGTTATTGTTACCGGCCAGCTTGATGACGCCACTCGACCACTTCCCGTCTTTGGATATGCCGTCCCGAAAGAGGGCGAGAGGTTTTTTCGAGACCCCGATCCTAAGAACGGCGTTGTTGACTAGATACACACTATCGAGCTCCTGAAAAAGTCGAATCACATAGCTCTTTTCAAACTCGTCACCCACAAGAATCGTATTGTTCGCGACGCGCACATGTCCTTTGGAAGTGCCAGTGCCGTCGCCTCCAAATCGCATTCCGTAGATGCCTCTGTGAATCAGCACGTTGGCCACGACATCGGAATTGAGAGGCTCGAGTGTCTGATATTCTTCAAAACCGAAGAGCTCCACACTGTAGAACGCATGAGGATGATGAATGGCATCGATCCAGTTGTAGAAAAGCTCGGTTCGCTCTGAACGGCTCTTGATACTGGTACCGAAATTATCGTGAAGATAGGAATGCTGAACCCTGAAGATTGATCCGGGAAAGGCGTCGCGATCCGTGGCGACATAAATTACATGCTTGCCGTCGAGCTGGACCTGATTGATGTTGGTTAATTCGACCCTGTCCACAATCAAGGTGCCAGATTCTAGGTCGGCACCTAGTATCCCGTGCTTCAGGCAGTCATGAATGAATAGGTTCCGTAAGGTCAGATTGTGGGCCATCGTACGGACGCAGATCTCTGAACCTCCTTCGATTTCAAAGTTTTCAAAAATGAGATTGTTTGAGTTCGTAAAGGAAACGACTCTCTCATCAATTTTTCCGTTTTGCGAGCCCTTAATCTTGGGTCGCGTGGCGCCCACTCCGCGAATGGTGATTGGCGCGTCAAGGGTTCCTGATCGCTTAATCTCAACGGGGCCGTAGGTACCAGGCTCAACCTCGACAACATCGCCAGCGCTAAGCTGACCGACAACCATAGCCAAGTCAGTATGTTTCTGGTTCGGACCGACCCGCCAAACAATGGCTGGTCGGCCCTTGTTCGCTGTTCGAACTGAGAACTTACCGAGATAACGATCACCATCAAAGGTGGCGTACCCCACGGCCGCGGCATCCGGCTTGCTGGGCGCAATCAATTTGGCCACCACTTGATCACCCTCTGAGACAGGTTGCGACGCGTCGGTAAAGGCTCGACCGTTAACAGAAAGCTGCATACCGTCCCTCGAACCCTGAACAGTCTTCAATCCAGTGACTCCGGTCAAGGCGTAGCAGGTGGAAACGACGCTTTGGCCGGGGGGCACATCTAGCAAAGTAGGCCAAGCAAAGCTAGATCGATATCCATCTGTCCTATCTGGGGACGTGCCGACGTACCGGTTTTGGCAAGCCTTCTTATCAGCCGTCGAAGGCGAGGCAATTCCCACGCCAACCCGAATTGGGGCTGCTTGAGCGTGCGCTTCGAACAAGGGTGCGATTGTTGAAAGAATGAAAAGGCCGGTATGGAATAGACGTGCCCTCTGCGCGGCGAGACAAATCCAAACTTCCCTGGCGATGCGAAGTGCCATACATGTTCCGAAAAATCACTGAAGGACGAGTAATATTTTCGTAAGAATAACGAAAAAAACGATTGAACTCGCTGAAGCAAAAAAACAGGTCCGCCAATAGCTTCTCAGGTAAATCACCTTTGTTTCCGGAATTTTCTTTAGAATAAAGTGGTAATACGCCCCGATCAATCCTAAGAGCATATAGGTGATCGTCGAATAGCTGCGTGATAAGAAGAAAATACAAACAAGGGCGCCTATATAAGCATACGTCAGCGTAAGACCAAGGCTTTGAAAATCCTTTAGTTCCTTCGAATCTTCATCAGTGGCCGCCGTTAGCTTCAAGCGGAGAATCTTAAGGCAATGATAGAGCTGTGCGGCAGAAACTAAAAACAAGGCAAACCAAAAAAAGTAGCCGATAAATCCGATTTCGGAGTACGCCAAGACGAAGGAGTTATGCGCAGTTATGTGATTGAAATCTTTAAATTGATCGCGACCGACGCCAAAAAATGGATGCGCCTTGAACATTTGCCATCCCTCGAACCAAGCTTCCACACGCTCTCTTGACGAGTCGTCATCGATAGTTTCCATTCGACTCGGAGCCGCAGCGAGCATCAAGGCGACGATTGCGGGCCCCAAAAGAATGGCTGCAATACGACCATACTTTAGGTAGCCGATCAAGAAAATGACAGCTGCAACTGCGAGGAAAGTGCCCCGTGAGTTGGTCAGAAAGACTCCATAAAGGATGAGGCCCGCCGCAGTAAGCCCGACCAACTTCGAAAAAAATCTTGCTTGCTTACGGTAGAAATAGGTTGATAGGCCGAAGGCAACGGCAAAGGCCATTCCAAGATCGTTCGGATCGTTGAATGCGCCCACATAACGGATGCGGTTAGCCACTGGCCTTACACCGGTCCAAGCGATGCCGTCGGTCATTTGCACATAGCCGTGAAAAACATAAACCAATGCACATGCGATTGTTAGAGCGAAGAAAATTTTGAATCGCTTTACCGAATCCACGACATGGACAATCAAGGCAAAGTAGGCGATCACCTGGAAGAAATCGAGCGTCGACTTGAACGCACCGCCTGTCCAACCTGAGAAAAGGAGCGACATGAAGATCGAAAATGCTAATCCAATGAGAAGTAAAAATTGTGGAAGTACGAAGCGCTTTTTGGGAACGAAAATCCAAAAAATGAAGGCCGTCCATAGGCAAATCACAAGCGGTGACCATTCACTCAGCCCAGAAATATAGTCCTGCGGCCGAATGAAGAACAGAGCTGTGTAAAGCAGAATTAGTATGAACGCAAGGCCCGATGCCATTAAAACTCGCAGACTAGTGAGAGCTAAGCACTGTGTCCATTGACTAGCTCGGTAAAGGTAAGGTGACTGATGTTGCCAGCGTAGAGCAGGTCAGCCAAGGAAATTGTTGACATTTTGGCGATGTCATTGGACAGTAAAACAGAATCCACTCGAGGTGAAAACCTCGCGACCAAACCATTCGGCGAGGCTTGAAGTCGTTGTCCGGTTAACGACAAGCCTGCCTCGTCAACTCCTCAGAGAAGTATTCAATGGCTTTTGCCAGCGATTCGCCAAGACGCCTCGCCATTAAAGCACCGTCGGTCCGGGTCTTGGGGGCGTCGTTGGTTTGACTTGAATAATTGAACTTCATGGGCAGCGTGATTTTGGGTAAGTTCGCAGTTGAGCTTCGATTCAGTTCGTTTGCAGCGAGAGTGTACTGGACGTTGACTCGGTCGTTCGCACTGGAAAAGCTCACGAGCTCAAGGGACAGGAGCAGATCGGGTTGCTCGAACTGGCGCAAAGGGTAGGGAAGAACTCGGCTTCCACTGAGCCTCTCGCTCAATCCTACCGTGAACAGGCGAGCCATTTCTTTTGCCAAGGGGGCGGCCCAGAGCTGCTGAGCGCTG
>JANLRI010000515.1:0-7307 GCA_031361565.1 Betaproteobacteria bacterium
CCGCCCAAAAAAAATTTAAATGGGGCGGCACCGGCTCCAAGCTGGAATACAAAATCTTGCCGGTCGGATTATAAAAAGCGACCGGTACAAAGTTCATTTATGTGCCCTATAAAGGTGGCGGCGAAGTGGCCGTGCAACTGGTTGGGGGCCATATCAACGCCACGGTCAATAACCCGATTGAGGCTGTCGCTCAGTGGCGCGCCGGTAAATTGCGTGCGCTGTGTGTGTTTGACGACACGCGGATGCCCTATAAAGAAAAAGTGACCGACACCATGTCCTGGTATGACGTTCCAACCTGTAAAGAAGCTGGGGTTGCTACAGATTACGTGATGTTGCGCGGCATATTCATGGCACCGGGTGTCACACCTGATCAAACCGCCTATTACGTCGAATTGCTTAAGAAAGTTCGCGCGACTCCTGAGTGGAAAGATTTTATGGAAAAGGGTGCGTTCAACACCACGTCGATGTCTGGCCCTGAATTCACCAAGTGGCTGACTGAGAACGAAGCTCTGCACCGTCAGCTCATGGGCGAAGCGGGCTTCCTCGCCAAATAGACCACACAAAATCCCCGTATCGAGTAATCATCGAACGGGGATTTTTCTTATTATCTTTTAGAGAGTAGGGGCGCCATGACCGATACCCATACCGCCGTCGACGCCGCCGAGCAAGACAGCCCAACCGTCGCCAATAACAATACCGTGGACGCTGTCGTCGCCGCGCTGCTATTTCTGATCGGTGCCGTCGTCGTCGTTGAAGCACGTCGACTGGGCTCCTCCTGGGGCACGGACGGACCCGGCGCCGGCTACTTTCCGTTTTACATCGGTTTGATCCTTTGCATTTCGGCCGTCGGTATCTTTTACCAGGCTATTTTCAGCAAAAACAAAGACACCGGCACCTTTGTGAATCGTCTGCAGTTAAGCCGCGTTTGGTCCGTGCTCTGGCCGGCCGCGCTTTATATTGTCGCCATTCAATTTGCGGGAATCTATTTGGCCTCTTCAATTTATATCGCCCTGTTCATGGTGATCTTGGGCAAGTACCCCCCCGTAAAAAGCGTGCTTCTCGGGGTCGTCATCTCCGCCGTGTTTTTCTTGATGTTCGAAGTCTGGTTCAAGGTGCCGCTCTTCAAGGGTTCGCTCAACCCCTTGGGGTTCTTAGGCTACTAGCACGCCGTTGAGCGCCCACTAGCCATGGCGCCTTCTCACTGACACCTTCTCTTGTATCTGCTTCGGAGTTGAACTAAATGGACGAAATAAGCTCACTGTTGCAGGGCTTCGCAGTTGTGCTCACACCCATGAATATCGGTCTGATGTTCGTGGGGATTATCCTGGGCGTGTTGATTGGCGTATTGCCCGGTCTGGGTGGCGCTAATGGCGTGGCGATTTTGCTGCCGCTCACCTTTACGATGTCGCCCACTTCAGCCATCGTCATGCTCTCTTGCATTTACTGGGGGGCACTATTCGGCGGCGCGATCACCTCAATTTTGTTCAATATTCCGGGTGAACCCTGGTCGGTGGCCACCACGTTTGACGGCTATCCTTTGGCCCAAAGGGGAAAGGCTGGGCAGGCGCTCACCGCCGCCTTTACTTCATCTTTTGTCGGTGCTTTAGTAGCGGTGATCATGATCACCTTTCTGGCACCCTTGGTGGCTAAGTTTGCACTGAAGTTTGGTGCACCTGAGTTTTTTGCAGTCTACTTACTCACTTTCTGCAGCTTTGTGGGCATGGGCAAAGGCTCGCCTTTCAAGATCTTGGTGGCCATGACACTCGGCTTCGCCTTAGCCGCCGTGGGGATGGACACCGTGACCGGCCAACTCCGCCTGACTTTCGGCCAGCCAGAACTCATGCGCGGCTTTGATTTCTTAATCGCGGTGATTGGCTTGTTCGGTATTGGCGAAATCTTAGGCTCGATGGAGGAAGGCCTCAATTTCCAGGGCAAGACCGCCAAGATCAATGCCAAAGTCGTCTGGGAAACCTGGAAAGAGCTACCGAAATATTGGGCGACTTCGGTTCGGAGCTCTCTTGTTGGCATCTGGATGGGCATCACCCCCGGCGGAGCCACCCCCGCATCCTTCATGAGCTACGGCATCGCCAAGAAAATGTCTAAGAGTGGCGACAATTTCGGTAAAGGTGAACTGGAAGGTGTTATCGCTCCGGAAACCGCCGCCCATGCTGCGGGCACTAGCGCGTTGTTACCGATGTTGGCCCTGGGCATACCGGGCTCACCAACGGCGGCGGTTTTGTTAGGCGGTTTGCTCATTTGGGGTCTACAGCCCGGCCCCTTGTTGTTCGTCGAGCAAAAAGATTTTGTGTGGGGCCTGATCGCCAGTATGTATTTGGGTAATTTGGTAGGCCTGATTGTGGTGCTTTCCACGGTCCCCTTGTTCGCATCCATTTTGCGTATCCCGTTCTCGATTATCGCGCCGGTCATCATCGTCATTTGTGCCATTGGTGCTTATACGGTCCATAGTGCAATGCTCGACGTCTGGTTCATGCTGGGATTTGGCGTCATCGGCTACGTCTTCAAAAAACTCAACTATCCGCTCGCACCGCTGGTTTTGGCCCTGGTGTTGGGCGATAAAGCTGAGGATTCGTTCAGGCAGGCGATGCTCGTTTCTCAGGGCGATCTGGGCATCATGTGGTCTAACCCGCTAGTAGGAGGCATCACCACCCTGGCCTTAACCATGCTGATATGGCCCATCATCTCCAAAGTTTGGGCCAAGGTCAGTCCCAAGAAGGTCAATGCCATCGAAGCTCAGCGCCCGATTGACTAAGGCTGGTAAGCAGACCTTCTGGACAATTGGTGGAGAGCTTTACCTGCAAAGTCCCTTACAGGTGCGAAGGTTTTAAATTTTGCCGCTTTGTTTTAAGCGGCTGAGCGTCTCTGCCGAAAGATTCAAATAAGAGGCCAGCTCTTTCTTCGGCAGCCGCTCAAAGAGTTCTGGCTGCTTTCGCACAAAGCGCTTCACGCGACCCGGTGCATCCAGCAAATGCAAAGTAATGGTGTGGGCCATGATCTCGCTCATGAGTCGCATCACGTCGTATTCGAAAGCCTGCTTGACAGATTCGTGGCGATCCAGAAAGGCCACCCAATCGGGTAGCGGCATTTTTGCAACTCGCGCCTTGGTTACACAAACAATGCTGTACGGGGTGGGTGTGCCTAAACGCCAAGCTGCATAGCTCGTCTCCATATCGCGCTCATCCGTGAAGCGCAGAATCATCTCCTTGGCTTGGTCGTTTGAGACGACTCGCTTCAAGATGCCATCGAGAATAAAGTACTGCTGCATCTCGTGCACACCCTGATGCAAAAGGAAATCGCCCTTTTGACAGTCGGCAATATCGAGGTGAGACTCAAGCTCGCTAGCTTGCTCAGGGGTCAAGCTTTTCAATAGGGCGTTTTGCCCCAATTGAACACGAATAATGTTCTTTTCGGGATGAGCTTGGACGGACGTCATGAATACCGTAAAAATTGACCAGGGTCAATGGTGGAAACTTGACCGCCTCCTATGATAACTCGTTCACGTTCAATAACTCGTCCGCGCACATCAATCGATTGCATGGGCATCGTGCCAATTTTGTCCACCTGCCTGACGCGAGACCGGTTTGGTCGCAGCGCAGTTAAACCAGACCCCCGCTCTCTACATGACCAGCTTTCAAAACGACCTCCATAAAATCATTTCTGCGGCGGGCGACGCCATCGTGGTGTGCGATATCGCAGGCTTGATCACCTTGTGGAATCCGGCCGCCGAACGTATGTTTGGTCATTCAATGGAACAGGCGCTCGGCCAATCCCTCGATATCATTATTCCTGAGCGTCAACGGGCCCGACATTGGGAGGGGTATCACAAGACGGCCGCTTCCGGCATTACAAAATATGGCGATGCCTTGCTTAAAGTCCCAGCGCTTCACCGTGACGGGCATATCCTGTCGATTGCCTTCAGTATCTCGCTTTTGAAGGGTGAGGGTCAGGACAGCAACAAGGTAGTGGGCATGCTCTCTATAATTCGCGATGAAACCGCCCGATTTGCCGAAGAAAGAAGCCTAAAGAAGCGGCTTGCGGAGCTTGAATCGCAAGTTAGAGGAAATGCTCCTCAAAGTTGAATCCTATGAGAATGCGGTGCTGCAGCGCAGCGATTAGAATGACGGTCAAACCGAGCCACGCAAGCCTGGAAGCCGTAGCGGCGACCCGAGGCGTTAGCGGCGCGCTCCCGGCCCAAGCTGGCCGACCGGCATTCTATTAACTTCTGCAGGAAATTCTCATGAGCAAAGCCCTAGACGGAGTCAAAATTCTCGACTTCACCCATGTGCAATCGGGTCCAACCTGTACCCAGCTTCTGGCCTGGTTTGGTGCCGACGTGATCAAGGTTGAGCGCGCCGGTGAGGGCGACGCGACACGCGGACAGTTGCGCGACATCCCCGGTGTGGACAGCTTGTATTTCACCATGCTGAACCATAACAAGCGCTCCATCACCCTGGACACCAAGAACAAAAAAGGCAAGGAAGTCCTGGATCGTCTCATCAAAAAGTGTGACGTCTTGGTTGAAAACTTTGCTCCGGGTGCCTTGGATCGTATGGGCATCACCTGGGAGCACATTCAAAAACTAAACCCTCGCATGATTGTGGCCTCGGTGAAAGGCTTTGGTCCCGGGCCTTACGAGGACTGCAAGGTTTACGAAAATGTTGCCCAGTGTGCGGGCGGCGCGGCCTCCACCACGGGCTTTGATGACGGCCCCCCGCTAGTTACCGGCGCACAAATTGGCGATAGCGGCACTGGCCTGCATTTGGCGCTCGGCATTGTTGCCGCGCTGTTCCAACGTAACACTACGGGTCGTGGTCAAAAAGTTTTGGCGCCGATGCAAGACTCGGTGCTGAATTTATGCCGCGTCAAATTGCGCGACCAGCAGCGTTTGGACCGCACCGGCACCATGCATGAGTATCCGCAATACCCCGATGGTGAATTCGGCGAGGCCGTGCCTCGCGCGGGCAATGCTTCAGGCGGTGGGCAGCCGGGCTGGATTCTTAAATGCAAGGGATGGGAAACCGATCCGAACGCCTACATTTACTTCATCACCCAAGCGGCGGTGTGGCCTGCGGTGTGCAAAGTAATTGGTGAAGAGGGCTGGATCACCGACGAGGCCTATGCGACACCGGCGGCCCGGCTTTTGCATCTCAAGCCAATTTTCGCGCGCATTGAGAAATGGACCATGACCAAAACCAAGTTTGAGGCCATGGACATTCTTAATAAATTTGATATTCCTTGTGGCCCGATCCTCTCCATGAAAGAGATCGCCGAGGAACCCGCATTACGCGCCACAGGCACGGTGGTCGAAGTCGATCACCCTACCCGCGGCAAATATTTAACTGTAGGAAATCCGATCAAGATGTCGGACAGCAGCACCGAGGTGACCCGTTCGCCGCTCTTAGGCGAACACACCGAGGAAGTGCTCAAGCAGTTAGGTTACGACCAAGCTTACATTTCGGAGCTACGCGCTGAAAAAGTGATCTAAGCCCAAAGGCTTGGTCGCACTGTGTTGACCAAGTTTTTTTGTCGCTAATTTTGCTTAGATAGGGCGTCTCTCCGAAGTAAATATTAGTTTACTGAAGTGAGACGTTATGAACTACCCAGTATTTCCGATCGCAGTTGAGGCCGCGAGTAAAGAGCGCAAGCGTCAAGGCCCCAGGGGCCGCCAAGTCGACCCGCGCGCGCTCGAAGAGGTGCGCGCCCTCCTCGCAGGGGCCTCCCGCCAAGCCGACCTGTTGATCGAGCATCTCCATAAAATTCAGGACGGATACGGGCACATGTCTTCTGCCCATCTTGCTGCGCTTGCGCAAGAAATGAAGCTGCCGCAGACGGCCGTGTACGAGGTCGCCTCGTTTTATCATCACTTCGATATTGTGAAAGAGGGCGAGCCCATACCGGCTGCGCTGACGGTTCGAGTGTGTGATGGGCTGTCTTGTGAGATGGCGGGCGCGCAGGATCTCTTGGCCAAGTTGCCTGCCCTTCTGGGTCGTGATATCAGAGTGCTTGCAGCACCTTGTATCGGACGCTGCGAACAGGCACCGGCCGCTGTGGTCGGACAAAATCCCGTGCCAAACGCCACGATCTCGGCGATTACTGAGAAGGTCGCAGCGCAGGCTTACAAACATGAGCCTGATGGCTTTCTCGGACTCACCGAATACCAAGCCGCAGGCGGGTACAAACTTCTCGAAGCCTGTTTGAGCGCCGCGCAAGACGTCGAAAGCGTGATCAAGAGCATGGAAGATTCTGGTCTTCGAGGGCTGGGGGGGGCTGGTTTTCCTGCTGGGCGCAAATGGCGCATTGTGCGTGCCGAAGCAGGTCCGCGCCTGATGGCTGTGAATATCGATGAGGGCGAGCCTGGCACTTTTAAAGATCGTTACTATCTCGAGCGCGATCCCCACCGCTTTTTAGAAGGTATGTTGATCGCTGCCTGGGCCGTTGGCATCGCCAAAGTCTATATTTATTTGAGGGACGAGTATCACGGCTGCCGTGCCCTACTGGAGAGCGAGTTGGCGCGGCTGCAAGCCTCGCCTCTTGGCCCCAAGCTTCCAGAGATTCATTTACGCCGAGGTGCTGGTGCCTATATCTGTGGCGAGGAATCCGCCATGATCGAATCCATTGAGGGTAAGCGCGGCATGCCCCGGTTACGTCCACCTTATGTTGCGCAAGTCGGTTTATTCGGGCGACCAACGCTTGAGCACAACTTCGAAACGCTCTTCTGGGTGCGTGAAATTTTAGAGAAGGGTGGCGCTTGGTTTACCTCACATGGTCGCAATGGTCGCAAAGGCTTGCGCTCGTTCTCGGTGTCGGGTCGCGTGAAGAATCCCGGTGTCAAGGTCGCTCCGGTCGGCATCACTATTCAAGAGCTCATCGATGAGCATTGCGGCGGTATGATCGATGGTCAGCAGTTTTACGGCTATCTTCCTGGCGGAGCCTCTGGCGGAATTTTGCCCGCTAGTATGAATGCGATCCCTCTCGACTTTGACACCTTACAGCCCTACGGCTGCTTCATCGGATCCGCAGCCGTGATCGTGCTTTCCGATCAGGACAGTGCAAGCGCAGCAGCGCGCAATATGATGCGCTTCTTTCAGCATGAGTCTTGCGGTCAATGCACACCGTGTCGCGTGGGTACTGCAAAAGCGTCCAAGATTATTGAGTCCCGACAATGGAATCTGGCGCTACTGGCAGATTTATCGCAAGTGATGCGGGACGCCTCGATCTGCGGACTCGGTCAGGCGGCACCGAATCCGGTGGACTGTGTGATCAAGTACTTCCCTCATGAAATCGCTTAA
>JANLRI010000558.1:0-1711 GCA_031361565.1 Betaproteobacteria bacterium
AAACCGGCTTTGGCGGCAACAACGGTTTCACCGATTTCAAACGTATTCTCGGAATTCCCATTGCCGTACCCAGCACCAGGATGACCCTGTTTGTGATCACTGGTTTAACCTTGATCGGTTTCTTCCTAATTGCCAGGTTGATTGTCAATAGCCGCTTCGGACGTATTTTGCAGGCCTTGCGCGATGCAGAAACCCGAGTCATGTTTTGCGGTTACAACCCTGTGTCTTACAAGTTGGCAATTTGGGTGATTAGCGCCGTAATGTGCGGGGTCGCAGGAGCCTTATATGTGCCTCAGGTGGGGATCATCAATCCAGGTGAGATGTCTCCTGCTTCCGGCATTGAGATTGCCATTTGGACAGCGGTCGGTGGTCGAGCAAGCCTTATTGGCCCCATTATTGGCGCGTTTTTTGTGAATGGTGCCAAAAGCTGGTTTACGGTCGCCTTTCCTGAGTACTGGTTGTATTTTTTGGGCGCGCTATTTATTTTGGTAACGCTTTACTTGCCTCAGGGCATTCTCGGCTTGCTGCGTCGGCCGAAGAAGGGAGCCCGCGAATGAGTACTTTGGCCCATCAAGACTCCGCGAATATTCCTGATGCCGAGAGCGATTCTGGCGACGCTCCTACCAATTATGGAGGCCGAATTGGCAGCTCCAAGACATTGGATGTGGCCCACGGTGTTGTACTTTATGTTGAAAATGTATCCGTGAGCTTTGATGGCTTCAAGGCACTCAACGGCCTAACGCTGGCCGTCAATACTGGAGAGCTGCGTTGCATCATCGGCCCTAACGGCGCCGGTAAAACGACGATGATGGACGTCATTACCGGCAAAACTCGGCCCGATAGCGGCCAAGTTTTTTTCGGAAGCACGGTCGATTTGTTGCGCATGCGTGAAGCGCAGATTGCGCAGATTGGTATTGGCCGAAAATTTCAGAAACCCACTGTGTTTGAGCAACTCAATGTGTTCGAGAACCTCGAATTGTCTTTGTCCACCGATCGGCGTGCGCTTGCCACAATGTTCGCGAAACTCGATAGCGCTGACTTTGATCGAATCGCCTCAACCCTCGAGCTGATCCATTTGCGTGATTTCGCGGGTAAGCAAGCGGGCAATCTTTCGCATGGACAAAAGCAATGGCTCGAGATTGGTATGTTGCTGATGCAAAAGCCAAAACTGTTACTGCTTGACGAACCTGTCGCCGGGATGACCGACGAAGAAACTGAGCGTACTGCTGAACTCTTCCTGTCACTGGAAGGCTCACATTCTTTGGTCGTGGTGGAACATGATATGAAGTTTATTGGCGAGTTGACGACCCGTGGTGTGAATGCTGCCAGTAAGAAGGTGACGGTCTTGCATGAGGGTAGTGTCTTAGCCGAGGGTCGCCTAGCCGACGTTCAAGCTAACGAAAAGGTCGTGGAGGTGTATCTTGGCCGTTGATTCTCAAAGCATGGTCTTACTCGCTGTCAAGAGCGTTAATCAGTTCTATGGTGGTAGCCACATTCTGCGTAACGTCTCGATGCAAGTTGAGATGGGTAAAGTCACCGTACTGCTGGGCCGCAATGGAGTGGGAAAAACAACCCTGTTGAAGTCATTGATGGGCGTCGTACCGATTAAGAACGGTGAAATTGCCTTGCAAGGGCGGCGCATCGATTCGCTACCTTCCTATGAGCGAGTCCGGTCTGGCATTGGTTTTGTTCCGCAAGGCCGCGAGATTTT
>JANLRI010000590.1:0-6228 GCA_031361565.1 Betaproteobacteria bacterium
GTGTTTGAAAGGTGCCGTGCTCGGTCTCAGCGCTTGCCGCCAAAGATGCTGCCCAGCACGCCGCGAATAATCTGGCGTCCGACTTCGCGGCCAATCGAGCTGGCGGCGCTTTTGATAAGCTGCTCGCCCGCGCTGGCGCGGGTACGGCGGGTGCCGCCACCGAGCAGGTCGCCCAGGCCATCCAGAATGCCGCGATCCGGCGCAGCGTCGGGTGCAATGCCGGTGGGCGTGGATGCGGCAGGGGTCGTGGCTTGCGCAGCACGGCGCGGCATTCCTTGATGTGGCTTTCGAGTCGTGATATTTCCTCCGCAACATCGATCTTGATGCCATAAAGGGTGATTTCTTGACGAATGCGGGCGAGAGTTTCTTCTTTAGGAATCGCCTGGTTGAGGTGTTCGGCCTTACCTAAGGTGGCGTCCAAGCGCTCCAGAAGCTTGTTTTCATAGGCGGCCATCAGCTCGGGAGAGCGGTGCTTAATGGCTTCTACCAGCTCAGTGATATCGTCCAGACGGTCCTCGATGAAGCTGGCCAGCGCCCGACCTTCGGTGTGACGTGCCGTAATAAGTTTTTCCACCGCACTGTCCATCACTGCCAGTGTCGCCGCCTCAATGTCCAGCGGCAAGCTTGGCTCCGGCAACACCCCCGGCCAGCGTAAAGCCTCAGCCACTGACAAGGGCTTTGCACTTGGCATGTGGGCGAGCACTTGATTTTGGAATAACTGCAAGGCTTTGAGCGCTTGTGCATCGATGGCTGGGACATCGGCGGACGGTGCGGCGGGCGGCAGGCGGAGCGTTACCTTGCACTCGATTTTTCCCCGTAAAAAACTCGCCAAGAGTCGATCTCGCAGAGACTGCTCTAGCTGGCGGACCTCATCGGCTAATTTGAAGCTCAAATCCAGGAAACGAGAATTGACACTCTTAAGTTCTAATTGCACATTGAGGGCCGGGGTGTTCTGATGCTCTGAGGCAGATCCCGTCATGCTTTGAATCGGTCTTGGCTTGGAAGGCTTGGCGACGTTACTCATGGATGGGAAGAGGCTCTGAATAGGTTGAAAGGTCGGTCATGAGTGCAAAAACCACTCGCTTGCGGCTAGAATAGGGGGCAATGGGATCACAACAAAACGCGCCCCTGCCAGATGGCCTGCTGGTCAGCGACTATCGTATCGTAAGAAAGATTGCCAGTGGAGGCTTCTCCATTGTTTATCTCGCTGAAGATGCGCAAGGTAACCGCTTCGCGATCAAAGAATACATGCCGAGCACCTTGGTGAAACGTGTGGCAGGAGAGCTTGCGCCAAGAGTGCCGCCCGAGCATCTGAGTGTTTTTCGCAATGGCCTGAAGTGTTTCTTCGAAGAGGGCCGGACCCTCGCCCAAATTTTTCACCCAAATGTAGTTCGAGTGGTGAATTTTTTTCGGGCGAACGACACGGTCTACATGGTGATGACCTTCGAGCAGGGTCGTAGCCTACAAGAGATTGTTTTGAAGAATCGCGGTAAAACGGCCGGTATGGTGTTGCCAGAGCGCCACGTTTTGCGCTTGTTCACCTTGGTGATGAATGGCTTACGTGAGGTCCACGCGAATCGCCTTTTGCATCTTGATCTGAAGCCCGCCAATATTTTTGTGCGTATGGACGGATCGCCATTGCTACTCGACTTTGGTGCCGCCCGAAAGATCCTGGATTCAGTCGGAGGCAAGATCTTTCCGATGTATACCCCCGGCTTTGCGGCCCCGGAGCTTTATCGCCGCCAGCCTCAATTGGGTCCTTGGACAGACATTTATAGCCTCGGGTCAACCATGTACGCTTGCATGACGGGAGCACCACCCCAGCCCGCCGATCAGCGCGAGCTCGACGACCGTATGCCGGCAAATATCGCCAAGCTGCGCGGGCATTATTCCCACCCGATTGTCGACGTATTGGATTGGTGTTTAAAGCTTAATAGTATGGAGCGACCACAGAGCGTTTTCGCTTTGCAACGTGCGCTTAGAAATATTGTCGTGCAGACCGATACGCTCAAATCGCCCACCAGCGGCCGTTGGTTTGACACGTTCATTGATCGCTTTTCGGGCCGTCGCGCCGATGCGAAAGCGAGCTCGCGAAAACAGGATCCCAATAAGATGAAGGCCGCCGACAAGGCGTTAAAGGCCGAGACCACATAATTACTAATGAACAAAGAAAGCAGTCATGCCATTCAGGCGGCACGAATTAGTCACACACTAGACACAGACTAGACACAGACTAGATACACAACAGGGAAGTCAGTTGCGTTTTTCCATTTTTCAGGATTCTTTACTTGGCGGCCGAAAGGTCAACCAAGACCGCATGGGTTACAGCTACACCCGCGACGCGCTTTTGATGGTGGTCGCGGACGGCATGGGCGGTCATGCTCAGGGAGAGGTCGCGGCACAATTGTCACTTCGCGCGATGGGCAGTTATTTCCAATCCCAGGTGAAGACCGCGGTCGATGACCCCGCCGCGTTTATGGACGCCGGATTTCGCAAAGCACACCGGGATATTTTGCGTTATTACGACGAGAGTCAATTGCCCGAGTCGCCTCGCACGACCCTGGTTGCGGCGATCGTTCAACATGGCAAGGTTTGGTGGGCGCATAGCGGCGATTCACGCTTTTATCTTTTGCGCGCGAACCGAACCTATGCTCGAACCATGGATCATTCGAAGGTCCAGACGCTGGTGAATCTGGGCTTGATTGCCGAGGGCGAGCAACACCGCCATCCTGAGCGTAATAAGGTTCTGAATTGTCTGGGTTCTCCCATTGAGCCCACGGTTGAAATTGGCGGGCCAGAGAATTTGCTTCCTGGTGATGTTCTGATGCTGTGCAGTGATGGCGTTTGGTCAGCGCTGGGCGATATCGAGGTGTGTACCGCCTTTGCTCGCACGCCAGTCCATGTCGCCGTGCCTCGCCTGGTGCAGATGGCGATTGAACGTGAAGGTGAGGGCGCGGACAACACCACCGCGCTGGCCATGCAATGGGAAGGTGACGACCTGACGGATAGCCAAGTCTCCTCAAATGAAATGCCGGACGGCGCTGTTACCACCACCATTGGCCTGGAAGGCGTGGAGTTTAATGAGGCTTCTGGCGATTTATCCGACGATGAAATTGAGCAGACTATCCGAGAAATTAAAGCCGCGATTGAACGAAGCGACCCCGCTTCGGGCAAGGGGTCGAACAGCGAGCTACCGATCCTGGCCAACGAAGTACCCCGCGCAAAAGTTAAACCCTGAGGGTCGCGCGGATGGCCGGGCGCTGATCGGATGCCTGACACCTTCACCAGCCTCCACCCTGTGATTCATCGAATCTGAATTCAGAAGGTGTACCCTTCGTTTTTTTAAAGTTGCAAACCCGTGTCCCAAGATCCTCAAAAGCTTCCAAATCATCGTCCTTCAGGACGACTTCCCGAGCAAATGCGCGAGGTGCAAATTGTTAGAGGCTTCACTAAACATGCTGAAGGCTCCGTTCTGGTGAGCTTTGGAGAAACGCGTGTGTTATGCACCGCTTCGGTCGAAGAAAAGGTGCCTGGATTCTTAAGAGGCAAGGGGCAAGGCTGGGTGACTGCCGAGTACGGCATGTTGCCTCGTGCTACCCATACCCGCAGCGACCGCGAAGCGGCACGTGGCAAGCAAAGCGGGCGGACCCAAGAAATCCAGCGATTAATTGGTCGAAGCTTGCGTGCCGTCATCGACATGCAAAAGCTCGGAGAGCGGACCATTACCTTAGATTGCGATGTGTTACAGGCCGATGGAGGTACTAGAACAGCTTCGATCACCGGAGCCTACGTCGCGTTGTGTGATGCGATCAACGGCTTGTTAAAAGCTGGAATTTTGCAAAGCTCACCCATTCGCGATTCAGTGGCGGCCGTGTCCGTCGGCGTTCATCAAGGTCAAGCGGTTTTGGATCTCGATTACGACGAGGACTCCTCGGCTGATACTGATTTGAACCTGGTCATGACCGGCAGCGGAGGCTTTATCGAGATTCAAGGCACGGCCGAAGGCGAGCCTTTCTCGGCTGCTCAGCTTGAACGACTCCTGGCTCTGGGACGAGTAGGTTGCGAACGGCTGTGCGATGCGCAAAAGAAAGCTTTGGCCTAAATTGTGATGGTTGTTTCTTCGTGAGTCGCCTCGTATTAGCCTCAGGCAATCAAGGCAAACTCCGGGAGTTTGGGCAGTTACTGGCACCGAAAGGCTGGGATGTCGTGTCGCAGGCCGCCTTGGGCGTCAAAGAAACCGACGAACCCTTTGAAACCTTCGTTGAAAACGCTTTACGAAAAGCCAGAAATGCTTCTGCACAAACCGGCTTGCCAGCACTAGCCGACGATTCCGGCATTTGCGTACCGTTGCTCGATCATGCTCCTGGGGTGTTTTCGGCACGGTACGCCGACCGTGCTGGCCGAGGCGAGGGCGATGCCGCCAATAGTGCCCATCTGGTTTCGGAGCTAATCAGGCGAGGCGGCAATAAACTTGCTTGCGCTGTTCAACCCACTGCCACCGGAAAAGATAAGGTGAATTTTGGCCTCGCGCCCGCTTACTATTACTGTATTCTGGTATGGGTTGATCATGCTACCGACCCTTGTCCCAAGATCTCTGAAGGCCGCTGGTGGGGCGAAGTGTTAGCCGAGCCCTTGGGCGACGGCGGATTCGGCTACGACCCGCATTTTCTAATTCCTTCGCTCGGACTTACGGCCGCTCAGATGAGTGCAGAACAAAAAAACCAGTACAGTCATCGTGCGCAGGCCCTACGGCGCTTGATCCAGATGCTCTAGTTCACAAGGTTTTTATGACCAAATTTGGGCTCAATGAGGGGTTGAAGGTTTCTCCTCCCGTGTCGCTTTACGTTCATCTACCCTGGTGTATTCGAAAATGCCCGTATTGCGATTTTAATTCTCATGAGCGCAGTAGCGCCGCCGTGCAAGACTTTGCACCGTCGGAAGCACGCTATCTCGACGCACTGGAAATTGATTGCGATCAAAGTGCTCCGCTGGTTTGGGGCCGAACAGTCGACAGTATTTTTATCGGTGGTGGCACTCCGAGCTTGTTTTCGGCAGCGTCGATTGACCGTTTGCTCGGCATTCTGCGAAGTCGCTTTCAACTGCGCCCGCAATGCGAGGTTACTTTGGAAGCCAATCCCGGCACCTTCGAAGCCGAGCGTTACGAGGGATTTGCGAAGGCCGGTGTCAATCGCTTATCGATCGGCGTTCAGAGCTTCTCCGACGAGGCTTTAAAGCGTCTGGGACGAGTACACAGTTCCAAGCAGGCCTTCGATGCAATCCAAGTGGCGCGACGCTGCTTCGATAGCTTCAATATTGATTTGATGTATGGCCTGCCAAATCAGTCCTTGGACGACCTTGCACTTGAGATCAATCTTGCACTCGAGCAAGATCCTCCCCATCTGTCTTACTACCAGCTCACCTTAGAGCCGAATACCTTGTTCGCAAAATTTCCGCCCGTCTTGCCCGAGGAGGATCATATTAGTGAGATGCAGGATCAAATTGAGCGCTTAACCTCAAGCCACGGCCTTGAACACTACGAAGTTTCAGCTTACGCAAAGGCGGGGAAACGCTGCCAGCACAACATGAATTATTGGCAGTTTGGCGATTATCTAGGGTTGGGTGCAGGGGCTCACGGTAAACTAAGTTTTCATGATCGGATCGTGCGTCAGCAAAAGTTTCGCAAACCTGAGGACTATATGAATCTTCTTTTAGGTTCGATAAAACATGGCCCAGACGTGGGCATGCAGCCTACCCTCTCCAGCAAGCATCCGGCCATTGAGCTTGAGCGCGTCTTACAAGCGGATGATCTGTGTTTTGAATATTTCCTGAACACCCTGCGGCTGCGCCAAGGTGTGCCCACCAGCATGTTTACCGAACGTACGGGAATGTCTTTGATCCGTATTCAAGCGTCAATCGCTGAGGCGATTCGAAAGGGCCTGATGTCTGAGAATCCCTTACGCCATGAGCCCAGTGCGCGCGGTTTTCAATTCTTGAACGATCTACAAATGCTTTTTTTGGCGTAAATTCTTAACACGGCCATCGAAACACGGATTCGCACCAATACGGCGCTTTTAGTATTTATCGATCCAAAACGGTGCATTAACATAATATGCGCCATTTGTGTGCACAAAATTGAATCCGTCGAACTACCGGAATTTAGTTGCGAGGTCGGCAATTATTATGTTTCCAAGTGAGTTGAATCTTGGCATGGCATAGAATAGCGGCGCT
>JANLRI010000601.1:0-4576 GCA_031361565.1 Betaproteobacteria bacterium
AGAGGTCTACGAAGCGGCCAAACGACGCCATCCAAATCGATGGAGTGGGTCAACGCGAAACTGGGACCCCGTCACCGAAGTGCATCTCAACCCAGACAAGAAAACTCACCCTCAAACCCATGCAACGGAGGCACAGAATATCCTGAAAAAGGCTGCTTAACAAAATCATTCCAAGCGACAACTAGCTTGACAACGACCGCGCGTGATGAAGCAACTGGTTCGTCGCGACATTTTGGTTGAGGATCAGGGCGAGACGTATTTGGCTGATGCCGACGATGATTCCGAGGAAGCCCGGACGCTCAGGCCACTGCATCGGGGTTCGTGTGCGTTACCGAATGGCCTTCGGTCCTCGGGCAGGCCATAAGGTGCTGACGTTGCAAGGCGCTCTGCCCAGAGAAATAAGTGGCAAGCAGAAGCTATGCGCCAACCTGCAAGGCTTTAGCCTGCATGCGGAGGTGCGCGATGGGTTGTCAACTACGGGCCGGGCAGAGAAAGACCTTGGAGCGGCTGTGTCGTTACATTGCCCGCCCAGCGCTCGCCAATGGCGGGTGCAGTGCAACGCGGCAGGCCAGGTCGAGCTGATCAAGTGCCCGTGGAGAGACGGCACGACGCATCAGGTGATGTCATTCCGTATGGACTACCCTGTTGTCAAGAAGAATGTGATTTCCCTTGGTTGCTGCTTAGCTGCTATTCATAGATTTCCTGGTCTCGATCTTCATTTTGGCTTTGCTTGTTGTCGTCTGATTTGATAATGGAGTGGACTGCGGATCCGTATACGGCCTACTGGTGAGCTTTTATGCTCTGGCCCTGATGATGCGCCGTGGCTTGGACCTCATTCTCTGGACGATCTGACTTCGATCAGTGACATCACCAGGTTCTCCAAGCCTTGTTCGCAAACCTTTATCTCATCAACGTAGACTCCTGTCGCATTGCCTTGGAAGAAAGATATTCATTGGTGGGTTGTTAAAATTGCGGGTGTGTGAAGGCTTCTGTTTAGGGCATGGTCACCATGTGATCAGGCCGGTAGGCTTGACCTCGCGCCAGCACCGCCCAGATGATCCTGGCGTTTTTGGCGGCCATCGCGATACAGGCCTTGTTAAAGCCCCTTCGTGCGATGAGTTGGGTGACCACTGGTTGATTCTTCCTGGTCGATTGGTGGCGTTCATGAGCACTGTACGTGCGCCGTGCACGAGAAGGGTTCTCAGGTATTGATCGCCTTGTTTGGTGATTCGGCCCAGCATGGACTTGCCGCCCGTTCTTGAAGTCCGTGGCATTGCCCACGGTGGCCACCACCGCGCTGGCGGTGATCGCGCCGACCCCAAGGATTTCGTGGACGCGCTGCATCGGCTCACTAGGCGAACTTGGGCCGAGATCCTGCGGTCTAGGCTAAGAATATCTTCGTTGAGGGCTCCTCAAGAGTTTCTAGATAGGTTTGGGTGTTGGGCAAGGAAGGGTTCATCAGCACGCCCAAACGTTTGGCGCCAGGAACCATTTCTTTCATCAGCTTGAGATCAAGATCAATGGGTGCCAAGTCTGAAACACCGGTAATCATGCCGCCAGGGGCTTTCAAGGTGTTGACCACCTTCGCGCGTAAGGGATCAGTCACGGTTGAAAAGACAATCGGAATATTGGAATCTTTGGCGGCTTGGGCCATGACAATCGCCGATGGTGTGGTGATCGGCACGATCAGATCGGGCTTGTCGCCAATGATTTTCTTGGCAATCTGCTGCTAGGTTGGGAAGCTTCCCGCCGCGTGTGAATAGTCGATGACGAGGTTTTGGCCTTCGCGCAAGCCCAGCCGACCAAGTTCTTCGATGAGGCCGCGTTTGACGTCCAATAATTGAGGCACCTCAACAATCATCGTCACAGCGATGCGCTTTTGCTGGGCGTGACACAGCGGAGTCACGATTAAGAAAGCGAGCGCTATTGGCAAAAGTTTACGCATCATTGACGAGTCCTTTGAGAAGGAAATTGCAGGGCGATCAGGAGTTGCCGCATTCTGGGCATTCTTGGAACTCCAAAGTCACTATAGCAAATCACATTGCTGGACAAGTTTGGCTAGCTTAGACAGCGCTAGCCTTTTGGGGATAGACATTTCAAAGGGCCTGTTTTGCAACTCGGTGCCTCGGTGAGAGTGATCATTTACGCTTGCGCCCAGTCAACATGGCAAGCACCAAATTCTCGCGATCACGAACGCTAGTGAAAAGAACGCCCAGCACATGGATTAGCGCTAGAACCAGGAGAACGTCCGACAAGCCATCATGCCAAGCGTGCAGAGGTCGGTAATCCCGATAGCTGTTGGTATCGAGCATGACACCTGTAGCCGTGAGAGAGATCAGGACGATAAGCAAGGCGACAACCATCGCACCGCCCGCCGGATTATGGCCCAAGCTACGGGGCGCTTTGCCACGAAAAGACTTCGCCAAGTATTGCGCAAGAGATCTTGGCGTAGGCACGAAGCTTACAAATCTGGCATGCGGTGGTCCTACGAACCCCCAGACCAAACGGGCCGCAATGAGCCCGCCAATAGCGTACCCCGCAAAGCGGTGGACAGACAGCAACCCACCATGGCTAAAAAACGTGAGCAGAATCAGTAGTAAAAGCGCCCAGTGAAACAAGCGGACAAATCGGTCCCATACAAGAACCGTCGCCTCGCGCATTAGAACATTTCCTTGGGGTTCATCCCTTGGTACAGTGCTGCAACGTGTTCGGCGTAGCCGTTATAAAGAGGCGTGGCCCGCTTGAATAAATCGCCCGCTTTGCGCTCTTGTTGGCTGCGGCCCAAATAGTCCGTCGCGCCTGCGGGATTAATGTTCCCCCAAAAGCTGTGGTATTGCGGGTAACGCGTGGTCCAGACGGTGGCGGGTTGTTTTTCGGTGAGGCGCAGGCGCACCACGGCCTTTGGACTCTTCGTGCCGAACTTCCAGGGAATTCGAATGGCAATTGGCGCCCCTAAGCCCTTGGGCAGTAGCTGACCATAAGCACCCAGTGCCACCAGAGTTAAAGGATGCATGGCTTCGTCGATGCGTAATGCTTCAACGTATGGCCAGGGGATGTAGCTGATCTCCCTTTGGCCCGGCAATTGGGTTGGATTCATCACGGCAGTCATCTCGAGATACTTCGCATTTCCGGTAGGCTCCACCTTCTCCAAAAGCCGCGATAAGGAGTAGCCGATGTAGGGCACCACGTGTAAAAACCCTTCATTGCAAAGCATCCGGTAAATGCGCTCCTCCATTGGTGCCAAACGGAGCAACTCATCCATATCAAAGACTCGAGGTTTTAGGCATTCTCCTTCTACCGAAAGTCGCCAAGGTTGAATTGAAAAACCCTTGCCGTTTCTTTCAATCTCAGGCTCAAGCTCTCGAAAGCGAGTTTTGGTGGTCGCCACATCGAAGGGCGTTACCGCCTCAAGTACTGAGTAGCGGCTTTTGGCGGCGGCGGCCATCAACTGCGTAGGGTCGACGTTCGCTCGGGCAAATGCAGTGGCCCCCAAACCACCGAGGGCCGTTAAGGCACCAAACACCTGACGCCGAGATACTTTTGGGGCGAAGTAGGCCGATGCTGGTGTGATCTCTGACGGCAAAACGCCGTCACTAAATCGATGAATGTTCATAATTTAACCCGTCGTCATCTGGGAGAATAACTTACGCGCCGCTTTAACTTGAGTACAAGCGCAGAGATAATGGAGCGAAGAAAGACTCTCTCAGCATCGAGCAGAAATCCTCGAACGCTTTCATCAGTAGCTTCGCCCAACCTAGGCGCATAGGCGCTGCCTTATGCTGGCACTTGTGGGATCAGGTGTTTAATCAAGCGGACGGCATTCTCCGACATATTGCCAAGCCCTTAGAGTTTTAGGTGGTTGCGTCCAATGCGTCCGCCACTTCCGCGTTCACGGCAGCCAAGGCGGCGGCTTACGCAAGGTGTTTGGAGATTTTGGCTGTAAAGCCAATCGTGCGCTCGCCAATATGCTGTAGGCTAAGAAAGCATGCGTTCCAATTAAAACTCTGCCTGCGCGGAAGAACTCGTACTCGTTCAGCCGCAAAATCACACTTAAGTGCTGCCGTGTGACCGTGGCGCGGTCCAAGGTGCTGGCAACCTTCGCCAGGGGCTGCGTGCTCGTATGCGGCGTCTTCGCTTTGGCGTGTTTCACTATTTGACGGATTTGCGGCTTGTAGGGTCCCACGTACATTTGCCGCAATATTTGATCCGCCTCGCGGTAACAAAAGTACCAGTGCGCTTTGTCTTCCACCTTTTTAATTGAATAGCTAGCGCGCAAGTGCCAGGCGTCACGCGCCAACTCTTGGGCTAGCGCTGAGATAAGCAATCAGCAAACGCCGTGGAGGACACCACCGGAAAATCTGCAAAGTAGCCTGAGGAGTTGAATGGGATCATCCTGCAACTACACAACAAAACCATCTTTGTTGTATAGCGATGCAAAAGCTCTATGTTGCTTGGCCTTGGATTCGTGACTCATGATCTGCTTACCAAAAAATCTTCGCACCAGCCCCACCAAAGGAGCCACCGGCTGCAACTACAACAAGACCGGCTGCAGCGACTACAACGACTAGTAATAGAG
>JANLRI010000143.1:0-1712 GCA_031361565.1 Betaproteobacteria bacterium
CCCGGGCCGAACTGGAAGCCGTGATATTGCGGATAGGGATTGTCGTCGGAGGCAATGGCCGCCGCTTGCTCATCGCTAATACCTCCGGGAATCCTGACGAGTTTGCTGGCGGCGACGTTACGATGCTTGGCATAGGCACCCAAGCCGGCATTCATATACACGACATGGTCACCGATCTTGAGATCGTGCACGTCCGTGCCGAGAGCTTCGATGATCCCAGCCGCTTCATGGCCGAGACCTGTGGGTGTCGGCAATGGGTACTTTCCCGAACGCTGATAGATGTCAATATAGTTGAAGCCGATGGCTGTTTGACGTAGTTGCACCTCGCCAGATGCGGGCGGGGCAAGCTCGACATCCACGAGTTGCATGACCTCGGGGCCTCCCAGAGAGGAAAGTTGGATCGCTTGGGTGACTGTCATATTGGAAAGCCTAGAGAATGGGAAATAGTTCGAAGGAGAATTACACGGCAGAATTATGGAAATTGATCGAAAAAGTTTTTGAGAGCTTTGGGCCAAACTTAGGAAGCGAGTACGGCAAGAATTTCCTCTCCGAATTCCGTGAGTTTACGGGCTCCAATGCCGGGCAATTCTGCCAATTGGTTGAGATCCTTGGGTGCGTTCTCTGCAATCGCTCGCAGGGTCGCGTCATGAAAAATGACGTAGGCTGGAACGTTTCGGGTGCGCGCTTCGTTCGCGCGCCACTGTTTCAAATGCTCAAAGACGCGCTCTGAGCCACTCATATCCTCTTCAGTTTTTACGTTCGAGTTTGAGAAACTACCCGCACCATTCTTCTTGCCACGGCGCTTACGATTAGCGCCAGTCAAGGCCACAACCGACTCTCGAAAGGCCAGCGCTCGTTCGCCTCTCAGTACCGGTTTAGCGGCCTCGGTTAAATGCAGAGCTCCGAATTTTTCATGGTCTACCGCGAGCAAATCAGCGGCAATACACTGACGAATTAGATTGCGCCAACTGCGGTCGTCAAGATCGGCACCGATGCCGAACACACTGAGTTGTTCATGGCCAAATCGCGTGGTTTTGTCACTGACTTTTCCATGTAATACATCAATCAAATGCATTGCCCCAAAGCGCTGGCCCGTACGGTAGCATGCCGAAAGCAGTTTTCGAACCGGTTCGGTGGCGTCAAACGTAACGGGCGGTGACGCGCAGTTATCACAGTGACCACATTTCCACGGGGCGCCGTTCGTGCCTTGTGGTAACTCCTCGCCAAAATAGCTCAATAGACGAGCGCGCCGACAAAGCGCTGTTTCACATAAGCCCAATAAGGCATCTAACTTCGCGCCCATGACACGCTTGTGAGCATCGCCTGCCTCGGACTGATCAATCATCCGCTTTTGCTGAACTACGTCTTGTAGGCCGTACACCATCCAGGCTTGGGAAGGCTCACCGTCGCGCCCGGCACGCCCGGTTTCCTGGTAATAACCCTCAATACTTTTGGGTGCGTCCAGATGCGCTACAAAGCGCACGTCGGGTTTGTCGATACCCATGCCGAACGCGATGGTTGCGACCATTACAATGCCGTCTTCTCGTAAAAATCGAGCCTGGTTCGCACCGCGAATTTCATGGCTCATGCCGGCATGATAGGGTAGGGCAGTGATGCCTTCTTGCGTTAAGAAGTGTGCCGTTTCCTCGACCTTGGCTCGGGACAAACAATACACGATACCCGATTCACCTGCATGCGAATCCTCGATGAAG
>JANLRI010000678.1:0-4794 GCA_031361565.1 Betaproteobacteria bacterium
TCGATCACCACGGCAGGCAACTCTATTTGAAGCGCAGCCAGGGATTCTTCACGATACGCGCCGGTTAACTGTAAGGCCATGAGGAAATCGCTGGCCATTTTCACGCCCTGTGGAAAGGCATTAGTCTGCTTCCACAACTTCGGCTTGCCCGCCCCTAATGCTAAGCCAATATGGTCGAACCCCAAGCCAAACGCTTGCTCGATACTGACTTGGGATCCAAGACGAACGCCCCCATGCAGTTGAAATCGAGGGCGTCGCTGCAGTATTAGACGAAGCAGTTTGAGGTAGTTCTTATTCCATCGAACCGTAATTCCGTACTCGGCAACGCCTCCGAATCCGGCCGGAATGCGCTCGGCTAAGGATTCTTGAAAGTGCTGCCAAGAATATATTGGCTGATTAATCAGCTCCCGCTCGAGAGGCTCAATCTTCTGCCCGTCAATGGCTACGACCTGATGTCCAAAGTTCAACAAATGGTGGGCGAGTGTGAAACCCGCTGGCCCCAAGCCGGTCACCAGTATTTTTTTGTGTGTGTCGCGCCTGGGCTTAGATTCCGCGAATCCCAATATAGATTTGCTGTCTGCACTTCTAAGCGGATTCCAACGCGTGAGTAGGCTGTAGATCTCCACCCCCCAAGGAAGGCTAAGAACATCTTCCAAAATGCGGGTTTCGCCCGCCGGAATATCGACAGGGGTTTGCTGCTGAAACACGCAGGCGCGCGAGCAGTCATTACAGATGCGATGTCCCGTGGCCGCCACCATCGGATTGTCGCGAGTGATCATTGCCAAGGCGGCAATTGGACGGCTTTCTCGCCGCAACAGTTGAAACTCGGATATTTTTTCGCCGAGTGGGCAACCACCAAGAGTGACTCCAAGCGCGTTTTGAGCGAGTGTTTTCGGAGCGTCTGGGGGTGAGTAAAACTTCGTTGTGGCAAGCTCGATATCCTTACCCGGCATGCCGTGAGAACAAGAGTCTGTTTTGTTCGAATGACAAATCAGACAGTACCTGGCCTGATCTAAACCTCTTGCCGGTCGGGGCCCGGGATCACTTAAATCGAAGCCTTGACGAGCTTCTTGAAATTCAGATTTAATCTTGATCACGCGATGCTTAAGCTTGGGCTGCACAGGTTGCTCTTCAAACGCCTGGGTCTCCAGTCGATGAAGCAAATGCTGCGGATCAACGCCCTGGGCATGGTCGAATAACACCTGGCCTCGATGCAAGTGCTGGCCGCGTGGGTCCAGGCACGCCCAGGCGCTATACAGGCGGGCTACCTCGAGATCGGTGCGGGCTTGATCGTCGCTTTTCGCCTCTTGCCAAGCCTCAATATAGCCTGCGAAAACCAGCTCATCGAATTGCAAGGTAGCGGGATCAATCACACCCAATGCCTTCCAACGCGCAAGCGCAAGCGCGGGATCGTAGCCAATTAAGTCTTCGCTAGTGACGCTCAGCATGGCCTTGCGTTTTACGAACTTGTACTTGATGGTCTGCAGTAGGGTAAAGGCGACATCACGCTGACGGTAGCTTTCGAGCGGTAGTTCTAACCCGAACAGCTTCTCAATGAATGTTTCACAGGCGCGGGCGAGGGCAAGAAGATAGGCTGACGGGGCAACTTGGGAGGTTGACGCACTTGTGGCCAGCGATGCTTGATTAAATTCGCGCCAGAAGAGCTTGTCCACTTGTTCAAGCCCGTGGTCGGAATAGAGCGCCTGGAAGTCGAGATTAAACCGCAAGGAGAGTGTTTTATGCGCATTGGGCATCTCGCCTGCTGCGGGAGCCTTATTTGCGCCCGCCGTTTCAGCTTTTTGGCTTGCGTTTAGGCTTGAACTCGCTTTGTCGATGAATTTGCTCCACTCAGCGTTTCAACTCGGCGAGCTTGTTGGGCTTGTTCTTCCATTCTTCAGCATCAGGTAAGCCTGGCTTGGTGCGTGTAATGCTCGGCCAAAGTTTGGCAAGCTCAATATTGAGGGCGATAAATTTTTCCTGTCCCTTGGGAATGTCTTCTTCCGCAAAAATAGCCTCTTCAGGGCATTCGGGAATACACACGGCGCAATCGATGCATTCGTCAGGATCGATGACCAGAAAGTTTGGCCCTTCGCGGAAACAATCAACAGGGCAAACGTCGACACAATCAGTGTGTTTACAACGGATGCAGGATTCAGTGACAACATGGGTCATTGCGATTTTCTCGGGGAGAACTTGAAAAGGTTCCTTCTACTAGCCAAAATTAGGCTGTATTGGAATAGACTAAATTGTACCGTGCGGCGCTTTTTCGCATAGCTTAGTGCTAAATTAGCCCTCGAAGCATCGGACGAAGTATCCTTCAAAGTGACTACTGTTTGGTTAAACGGTTCTAAAAAAAGGCTGATTTTCATGCGTTTTTTATGTTTTAGGAACATTTGAGGCTGCAATGCTAGAAGCTGCCCGCTATTTGCGTCCAAAGGATCTGGGTCAAGCTTTAATCATGGCGGGCCGGTTCGAGCCCCGACTGATGGCTGGGGGGACTGATTTCTACCCGGCCCTGGCCGACCGGACAGTTGTAGGCGACGTTCTGGATCTTTCCGCGGTGCCAGAATTGCGCGAAATTATTCGGTTGCAGCGGGGTGGCGCACATTTCCTGAGACTTGGCGCGATGGTCACTTGGAGCGATGTTTTGCGCCATCCTGAGCTTGCGAATCGAGGTTTTCTTGCGTTGCGTCAGTGCGCAAAAGAAATCGGAGGTCGGCAAATTCAGAATCGTGCCACCTTGGTCGGCAATGTCTGTAATGCCTCGCCTGCCGCTGATGGCATTCCGCTATTGATGGCCCTGGGTGCGAATCTCGAAATCCAATCCTCTGAGGTGAGACGCTGGATGACCCTGGAAAGTTTTGTGGAGGGGGTACGCAAAGTCGCTTTAGCACCGGGTGAAATCGTCACGGCCATTGAGTTACCCTTGGTGGCCCCTCCAGTCAACTCGCTGTTCCTGAAAATGGGCTCGAGGCGTTATCTCGTGATCTCGATCACCATGCTGGCCGCGCAATGGCGACGCGGTAAAAACGGCCTGTGTCGAATTGCCGTGGGGGCATGCTCTCCAGTCGCTCGGCGCTTGGAGCCGCTTGAGAGTTGGTACCTGGAAGGTATGCCCGCGGCTAAAAAGGCAAAGGCTTTAGAGGCGTCCTTGAACTTACTCAGTCCGATCGACGATGTACGTGCAGATCAGGTCTATCGCCGCGATCTGGCGAGCGCCCTATGCGAGAAACTGATTTTGGAGATGAATGCGGAGGCCGCACGTGTCTGACATGCTAGATACTCAGATGGGCATGGATACCCAGGCTCTTGAGGGAGAGGGAGCGCTTGGTCAAGTGATTCGCTTTCATCTGAACGGTCAATTAAAAACCTCCAGCTCGGCGCCCGTCACGAGGCTCAGTGATGTACTGCGCAATGAATTCGGCTTGACCGGTACCAAGCTCGGCTGCAGTGCGGGCGATTGCGGTCTTTGCACCGTGTCCATCAACGAACAGCAGGCCTGTGCTTGTTTGGTCCCGATTGCACAGGTCGAGCACCAATCTGTGATGACCATTGAGGCCTTGGCGAAAGACCCTCTTGGCAAACGCCTTCAACAGGCTTTTCTGACCCACGGTGCAACTCAATGTGGCATTTGCACGCCAGGTATGTTGATGGCCGCCATTGACCTTTTGCAGAAAAACGCTCAACCCTGCGAAGCTCAGGTTTTGGATGCTCTTGCGGGCGTCTTGTGCCGTTGCACGGGTTATCGCAAGATTGTGGAAGCCATCTTGTCGCTAAGTAGCTTGTCAGCAAGTCCTGCCCTCCCCAAGAGCAAAGCCTCACCGGACGATTTGGGGCATGCTGGTGCGCGTCAGGCCAAGCTTGACGGACAGGCCAAACTGACCGGTGTCGAGCGTTTTGCAGCGGACGAGGTACCTAAGGATTGTCTCGCTTTGCGGGTAGTGCGTTCGCCTCACAGCCATGCCCATTTTGCCCTCAACGATTTTGTGGTGTGGGCGAATCAACAAGCCGGTATTAAGGGGGTATTGATCGCCAAGGATATTCCCTTTAATCGTTTTGCGATCTTTCCCGAGATGCGCGATCAACCCGCCTTGGCCGAAACCGAAGTTCGTTTTTTAGGCGAAGCAGTGGCCGTGTTGGTGGGCGACGAGGAGGTATTGCGATCTTTTCGGGACGAAGACTTCCCGGTTCGTTACCAAGTCCGGCCCGCCGTGCTCGAGCCAGAGCAAGCCTTGGCAGCAGGAGCGCCCATTGTTCAGAGTCGTTGGCCGGACAATGTTTTGTGTCGTGGTCGTGTGCTGCGCGAGGCGCAACCCAACACCCTTGATCAGGTGATCAGAGACGGCGCATTGACCTTGCGGGGCACCATCACCACGCCCTATATTGAACATGCCTACCTTGAGCCCGAGGCTGGCTATGCGACCTGGAACTCGGCGGGGCTTAGCGTGAGCGTCTCGGGAGTGATTGAACCGATGGTGAGCGTTTTTGCGTGTACTCAAACGCCTTACATGGATCGCGATGAACTTGCCAATATGTTTAAGCTCAAGCCAGAGCAGGTCCGCATCATCCCTTCGGCGGTAGGCGGAGGATTTGGCGGAAAGTTAGATTTGTCGATTCAGCCTTTACTGGTAGCTGCGGCCCGCAAATTTGGTAAGCCCACGCGTCTGGTTTATGGACGGCGTGAATCGATGCTCTCGACCACCAAACGCCACCCTTCGAAATTAACCGCGAGTATCACCACCGACGAGGTTGGACGTTTTATTGCCTTCGATTTTTCGGGTGATTTTAATACCG
>JANLRI010000681.1:0-7297 GCA_031361565.1 Betaproteobacteria bacterium
GCCGTGCAGCAGGCGCAGGCCGCCGTCCGCTTGAAAAGGCTCGCTGGGGGTGCGTAAAACGGCTGAGTTGCGTAGGCTCGTGGCGGCCGGCTTGGGGGACCATTGGCCGCGCTCGTCCAATGCTGGTTCCGCGAGCGTGTCGCCCAGCGAGCTGCCCCAACTGGTGAGCGCATCACCGTCGATGAGGCCTGCATCAATCAACCATCGACCGACCGCAGCGCTGCCGCCTGCTTGGTGGAATTCATTCACGTCAGCATTGCCGTTCGGGTAGATGCGGGCGATGAGGGGCACGGATTTGGAGAGATCATCGAGATCGGTCCAATCGATTTGATAGCCCGCGGCTTTGGCGACGGCCAGCCAGTGAATAGTGTGATTGGTGGAGCCACCCGTGGCTAAAAGTCCGACGAGTGCATTGACCAGGCAACGTGCATCGACGATGCGGCCTATTGCTAAAGGCTTCTTTCCGGCTGCAGCCACAATCGCTCTAACACTTTCTTTCAGGAGTGCTTGCCGTTCGGGATCGCGTGGATGAACGAAGGCGCCGCCCGGAAATTGCAAGCCCATTAAATCCAGCATCAATTGATTCGAATTGGCGGTGCCGTAAAACGTGCAGGTGCCAGCGCTGTGATAAGCCGCTTCTTCTGCGGCGAGCAGTGTTTCTCGACTGGCCAAGCCTTGCGCGGCTTGTTGGCGGACTTTGGATTTTTCGTGATTGGAGAGGCCACTACTCATCGGGCCGGCCGGAATGAATACCGCCGGAAGATGCCCGAAGGAGAGTGCACCCAGTAATAGGCCCGGTGCGATCTTGTCGCAGATACCCAGTAGGATGACGGCATCGAAGACATCGTGGGAGAGACCTACGGCGGTGGCCAGGGCAATGACATCGCGTGAGAACAAGGACAGCTCCATTCCCTCTCTGCCCTGAGTGATGCCATCACACATCGCCGGTACCCCCGAGGCGACTTGTAAGGTTGCTCCCTCTTGTTGTGCGGCTTTGAGAAGCTGCTCAGGATAGTTCGCAAAAGGGTGGTGCGCGGACAGCATATCGTTATAAGCCGTGATGACCCCGAGGTGCGGCGCCCTCGACAGAGCAATGATTTTGCGCTCTGCCTTGGGCAAAATGGCCGTGGTATGGGCGAGGTTGGCGCAACCCATTTGACTACGGTCAGCCGGTTCGCTCGGTAAATTTTTGAGATAGTCGGCGCGGGTGGCTAGCGAGCGAATCTCGATGCGCTCTCTGACCGTGGCAATGACAGAATGAAGTTTTTGGGTCATGGTTCGAAGGCAGCAGGCTTGCGTGCTCATGCGGAGCGCGCCGCACTAAAAATTGGTGATGTGTAGTAATACTACGATTTATTGATGAGTTTGGCAATTTTATGTGTAATATAATTACCTTCATGACCTCAACTTTTCTAAGTTAACTTATGATCTCTGCCTCTGAATCTCGTCAGAACCCTGAAGTAAAGCCGGTCGCGCCCTTCACCTTTGTGCTGCACGGTGCGGCCGGGGATCTAGCCCGAAGAAAAATCATTCCCGCGCTGGCCCATTTAGCTCAAGATGGCTACTTGCCTGAGACGAGTCGCATTATTTTGTCCCAGCGCGAGCACACCACCGTGGACGAAGCCCTACTTCAGGAGGACCGTTTTCTGGAGGCCTGTGGCGATCAAGCGGCGCGGGCCAATCTGCAAAGCCTTAAGCCCTTTCTGTCGACAGTAAGTCTCACCCTGGGAGCCCCAGAAGCACGCGCCGCATTGGCCGAGGCCGTACGTGCCGGGCCGGAGCCCGTCGTGCATTACGCCTCTCTCCCCGCCTCGCGCTTTGCAGATTTGATTCATACCATTGAGCCGGTGCGCGATGCCGCCCGTATGCGTTTGGTGTTGGAAAAGCCCTTGGGTTTTAGCGGCGCTGAATCAGCACTGATCGAGCGTGCCATGGCAGAGTCCTTGGACGAGTCCCAGATTTACCGCATTGATCACTACCTCGGTAAGCAGGCGGTGCAAAACTTGCTGGCGCTACGTTTGGGTAATCGCATCTTTGAGCCGCTGCTCACCCGTGAACATGTGGCTCATGTCCAAATCACCGTGGCTGAAGATATCGGTGTCGCAGGACGCGCTGGCTTCTATGAGCACTCGGGCGCTATTCGCGATATGGTGCAAAGCCACATGCTGCAATTGCTAGCCACGGTCGCTATGGAGCCGCCTGCGACCTTGAACCCGGACGACTTGCGCGATGAGAAGTTAAAGGTGCTACGCGCGCTTAAGGTGCCCAGCGTGACGGGTACACCCGATGTCGTAATTGGTCAGTATGTGGCGGGTCACTTGGCAGGCCAGCCGGTACTCCCCTATCTGCAAGAGCAAGGTGTGGCAGCCGATTCTAGCACCGAGACCTTTGTCGCCTTCAGCACCGAGGTGCAGACCTGGCGCTGGGCCGGTGTGCCATTCTTGTTACGTACCGGCAAGCGCATGCCCAAGCGCATGGCCGAGATTGTGATTCAGTTTCGTGATGTGCCCCGGCAATTGTTTGCGCCGGTCGGTGGTGCATGGTCGGGCAACCGCCTGGTGATTCAATTGCAGCCCGAGGATCGTCTCGAGCTTCACTTATTGGCCAAGGCCCCAGGCGAGCGCGAGCGTTTGCGACCTGTGGCGCTCGATCTGGATTTTTTCAGTGAATGGCGCATTCCCGTGCGCGATGCCTATGAGCGTTTGATTACGGATATTTTGCGGGGACGCCTAAGTCTGTTTTTGCGGCGCGACGAAGTCGAGGCGCAGTGGAAGTTTACGGATCGTCTGCGTGACGATCTTGCACAGAATCATGTCGTGCCTCTGCCATATGCGGCGGGTACTTACGGCCCAACGGCAGCCACGGCATTAGCGCTGCGCAACAACGCAGCCTGGGCTGAGGATGCGCGGCTCTAATTCGATCAACCTCCTCGTGGCCGCTTTGATGTCTGCCGATGATGTTGCTTGAACGCATTCGCGATCTTTGTGCAACTCTTCCCCCCGCGCAGGCGAAAGTTGCGCGGTTGACCTTAGCGCGACCCCATGCCTTTATTCAAACGGCGGTGCTTGAGATTGCAGCCCAAGCTGGTGTAAGCCAACCGACCGTGGTGAGGTTTTGTCGATCCATGGGGGCATCAGGCCTGCGTGACTTTAAGCTCCGACTCGCAGCCGCACTGCAGATCAAGAGTGCCGGGCCTCATCCCACTGTCAGCGCCCGAGATTCGATTGAGGAGCTCAGTGCCAAGGTGCTGGGTGCCGCGGTTCAAGCGATTAGCAGCGTCAGTGCGAGCCTTGACCTAAGAGTCTTGGATCAGGTGCTTCGTGCACTCAAGAAGGCACGCAGGGTTGATTTTGTAGGAATCGGTCAGTCCGCTCTGGTAGCGCAGGACGCCAAGCAAAAGTTCTTTCGTTTTGGTCTGCACTGCGAAGCGTATTCCGACCCCGCTTTACAGGTGATGAGCGTCGCCCAGTTACGAGCAAACGATGTACTGGTACTGATCTCCGCAAGTGGCCGCAGCCCTGAGTTGTTCGATGCCATCCAGGTGGCACGCGCGGCGGGTGCCAAAATATTATCGATCGGCGCACCCGGCTCGCCTGTGGATGCCCTGGCCGACTGGGCCTTGCACGCAAGGCTGGTCGATGATCCCGATGTTCACTTGCCAATGCTTGGGCGGTTACAGCATTTGATGATGATTGACGTGCTGGCAGTCGCCTTTTCTCAACGCTTAGGAAACTCAGCTAGAAATCAACAGCAGATGTTGAAAGGCGTTCTTGCGAATCGACGGCGTGAGCGCGGATGAGGAATGGTCAAGAAGAATGAATCACCATGCTCGCCGTCGTGCAACCCACCGCGAAAATCGGAATCGGCCGGAAGTAGTGCACCGTCCCTGGCCCGCCAGCGGCCGCGGCAACGGCGATGAAGTTACGAATCTCAAAGCCACCTTGCCCGGCCTCGGCATAGGTTTGAGCATCACCATAGCTGGTGAGGGCCGCTTTGTCGTTGCGGCACCAGCGATCCAGAAACTCTTTGTCCCAGGCTTCGTTGATCTTGCCGGAGTCGGGTGTGGCCGGCCAATGCGAAATACCGCCAGTGCCTACCACAGCGATGCGCTTGGGTGAGGCATCGCAGGCGCGGCGCAGGGCTTCGCCGAAGGCCCACACGCGCTTTAATGGCGTGAGTGGCGGACCCTGACAATTGATATTGACCGGAATGACAGGAAGGTCAAATTTTGGCGTGAGGAAATGTAGCGGCACCATGATGCCGTGATCAAAGCGCCACTCTTCAGCGAACGCCAGGTCGACATCCTGCATGATGCCTTCGATCAACTGAGCGGAGAGTTTGGCGTCGCCAGGCACCTTCGTCTTAGCAATGCCTAACCAGGCTGGGTCTTCAATCGGGCCGTCGTAAGTGTCGGCCATGCCCATCGCAAAGGCCGGCATGTTGTTCATGAAGAAATTGGCAAAGTGCTCGGCCGCGATGATGACTAGTGCATCGGGTTGGGTGGCGCGCAGCGCTTCGCCCATTTTGTAGAAGGCGGCATGAAACTCCTCCTTGATCGCGGGGTCGGCGAGGTGGGCGCGGCCAGTAATGCCGGGGGCGTGGCTGCATACGCCTGCATAGACCAGGCTCATACGCCCGCCACCTTTTCGTGGGTTGATGTGGTCATCGCATAGACACCGGCACGCACCTGACCATACTTGCTGACGCCCTCGCGCATCGCGGCCAAATAGTCGGCCCAGGCGATGCCAAGCAGAGGAGCGAAGTGCATAAGCAACTGACCATTCGCACCCAGTACATAAAGCTTGCCGATATCGCCATCGTGAATGGCCTGGTATTCCTCCGCGTTGAGCTCGTACTCGGCGAGTAGGGCGGGCTTGTCTTCGCGATAACGGCGCTGCACGCTGGCATCGCGGTTCAAATGGAAGAGAAATTTCTGGACGCTGTAGAGGCTCATGCCAGTATCTTAAGCTTGATCGGCAAACAGCTCTTGCCAACGTTTCAAGCCCAGTTTTTTCATAGTCTCGATATTGCGCTCGAAGATCGTATCGGTATCTGGAAAGCTTTCCACCGCACGCTCTAAACTTTCTTCGCGCAACAAGTGCAGCATGGGATAGGGCGAACGGTTGGTGTAGTTTTCAATGTCTTCCGGCTCCGTGCCTTCAAACTGATACTGCGGATGAAAGCTCGCAATTTGAACAACGCCTTCAAGATCGAGTTTGGCGAGCAGTTCCTCGGCATCTACCAAGAAATCGTTGTAGTCCAGAAAGTCTTCAAAGGCCTGCGGATGAATCAGTAGCAAAGTCTCGATTTTTTCGGACGGCTGACTAAGTAATAGCTCCAGGCTGGTGCCAAGATCTCGCATGAGCTGATGACCGTCTTGGGCGGCACTGACTTCGTAATGAATCCGGCCATGAAGGTGCTCGGCCTTGGCAAAGGGGCAAAGGTTTAGGCCGATGACCGCGCGTTCCAACCAGACGACGGTCTTGGCGATGATTTCGACGTGCACAGGTGGGGTAGACATAGGGTAAGTTCAAACCGTGATGTTTTTGAGAAGATGGTCTTGGGGAAGAATAAACCCTCTGCCTAGTTCGATTCTGTCTTTCATCACGGCCACCATGAAAGGAAGGCGACTCGTTTCGATGACGCTCTCGCTGACCAGTTGGCTGCGATTTGAGTCCAACGTCTCCATCGTTTTTGGGCTGAGCCATTCGCTCCGATAGAGAGGATAGAGCGTAGCCTGTGGGAATTCGATGTCGATCAAGTGGCGCTCATTCTCCAGGCACCAAAAGCCTCGCTCATGATCGGGGTTGAGTAACGGTTTACCCAGATGCAGGCTGTGGAGTGGCGCTACTTCGCCCAGGCGGTAGTAAATTCTTCCTTTGGCGAAAGCTTGAGCTCGCCAGGTGTGACCCTCGAACGGCGCCGGGATCTGGTGGCGTAATTGTCGATCAAAAAGTTTGGCAATTTTAAGGGATAGCCGATCACGACGATTGGGCCCAATAATTTCAGAGGCCTGCGCTGTTTCAGGGTTTGCACGCCCGCTGATGGGCTCGCAGGCAAAGAATTTTACCGCGAGCTCCCAGTGCCAGTGTTGACCCTGGGAGTCTTGCAGGAGGAAATCAATTTCGCCTTGCGTGCTTCCGCCCGCGACGTTCGAATTGAGGGCGAGGTTATGAGCCAGTACTTGAAAGGCTTTCGGAAGCCCTCCGCTCTGCATTGAAAAGTCCACAAGAAAAAATTTGAGGAGCTTCTCGGCATAGCGACCGAGACGCTGATAGCTTTCCATTTCGAAGTGCGCCGCGCTGAGCGCCGGTTCGCGCTTGGCCAGTTGATTAAGCCAATGCTCGATGCCCATGCGCTCCTGGTTTGAAAAACTCTGTATCTGTCCAGGGTAGAGCGCGTCGCAGAGCAGTGGTGGCGACAGCAAAAGCCAGCGCAGATCGGCCAGCAATTGGGCGCGGCTGGGCGAAAGAAAGCGTTGGCCCTCAGTCTGGTGCACGGGCAGGCTTTGTGTTTGCAGGGTTGTTCGCAACAGGTGGCATCGACGCTAATAATGCCGGCGCATTTTTCGGGCTAGTCGTAATCAGAGCAATACTGGCGATGGCGCAGAGAAAGGCGAAGGCCATTGCCACGGTGAAGGGCTCGCCGAACACGAAGAGTCCAATCAGCGTGGCGGTGACGGGCATGGCCACCGTAAAGACGCCGCTGCGATTCGCCGGTACGGTTTTGGCACCCGTCATCCACAGCCAGGTGGAGATCATACTGGCCGCCAAGGAGTAAAAAACCAGCAAGGCCCAAGCGTTGATGGATACCGCCCCAAAGTTGAAACTCATGGCCTGCCAGAGACCAAGAGGTGTCATCAACACCAAGCCCCAAAGATTGATCAGTGCAGAAATTCTTTGCGGACTCAGTGTGTTGGTGAGTTTTTTGGCGAGAATGACATAGATTGACTCGCACCAAACGCTGGCAAGAATAAGGAGGTTGCCGAACATGGACATTTCCGCCTGGCCGGCCTTTGGGCTGGCACGCGATAGACTCAGCACCACCAGGCCGGCAATGGAAATGCCAATCGCAATCCAAACCCGAGCACTGATTTTCTCTTTCAGTAAAAGCCAGGAAAGAATCGCCACTGCCGCAGGAATCGTGGCCAGAATTACCCCAGTAGCGCTGGCGGTTGTCTGTGAAACCCCGTAAAGCATACAAATCGAGAACAAAAAATTCCCAAAAAACGACTGCGTGAAAAGCATACGATGGCTGGCGGCATCGATCTCTTGGTCGGTCGCTTGGCGCTTGGTCC
>JANLRI010000692.1:0-2145 GCA_031361565.1 Betaproteobacteria bacterium
ATTGTTAATGCTGGCCACCACGCACATGGCCATTTCCCGTAACTTGGGCTCAAGGCTTAGTTGAGTGCGAATTGCACCTAACATTTGATTCCATCCAGCGCTCAGTGCCGGGCTGTAGAGGAGTATGCGGTCGAGATTGAGGAGAGTGCCGCCTCGGCGAGCGCGTACGGCGTCAACAATGGCTTTGGGCTCTTGAAGGTCTTGTGGCAGGTAGGGAATGCGGGGCATCTCGGGTCCAGTGAAGTTGGTGAACGGTAGAATGACCGTTATGTTATCCAATCTTCAATTTGCAGGCCGGTTATTGAAACGCGATTGGCGCAGCGGTGAGCTGAGCCTCTTGTTGATCGCCTTGGTGATTGCCGTGGCCTCAATTGCCTCGGTAGGTTTTTTTGTAGACCGAATGCGCCAAGCATTGAGCCAGCAGGCCACCCAACTCTTGGGCGCGGATTTGGTACTTAGCTCCGATTCGCCGCCGTCTAAATTGCTGCTCGAGCAAGCCAGAAAGACGGGCTTGAAAACCGCCGAGATAGTGGTTTTTCCAAGTATGGCCTTGGTTGGGGATAAGAGTCAGTTGTCGTCGGTCAAAGCGGTGACTTCGGGCTACCCTCTACGGGGTAGCTTGCAGCTTCAAAGCAATTTAAGCACGAGCGGCGTCGAGGGTAAATCCTCTGAACAAGTAGTCTCTATCGCGTCAGCCGATTCGCCCGTCTCGGGCGCGCAACGATCTCCTACACCAAAGGTCGGAGAGGCTTGGGTCGACCCTCAATTATTGTCCTCGCTCGGTTTAAAGTTGGGCGATGAGGTGCAATTGGGGGACGCTAAATTCAAAGTGTCCGATGTGATCTTGCTTGAGCCCGATCGTGGCGCAAACTTTGTGAACTTCGCGCCACGGGTCATGATCGCGGCTGAAAGTTTGCCGAGCACGGGTTTGATCCAACCTGCCAGCCGAGTCACTTACCGGCTCTTGTTTGCTGGCGAGCCTGCGGCCGTGAAGGCTTGGAAAGCGACGCTCGAAAAGAGCATCGAGACTTCCGGCGTGAAGGGGCAACGAGTGGAATCACTTGAGGTTGGGCGGCCAGAATTGAAGGCGACTCTGGACCGTGCTGAGCAATTTCTCGGCTTGGTCGGCTTCCTGTCCGCGCTGATTGCTGCTGTGGCGGTGGGCTTGGCTGCGCGTCGTTTCGTGCAGAGGCATTTGGATGCCTGCGCCGTGATGAAGGCGATGGGGATGACTCAGAGGCGCTTGGTCACTTTGCTTTTGACCGAGCTCTTAATGGTGGCCTTCCTGGGCGCGTTCATTGGTGGTGCGCTTGGCTGGGGGGTGCACTGGGCGCTCATCGCAGGGGTCAAGAATTTCGTCGGCATCGCTTTGCCAGCAGCATCTTTCATCCCTTGGTTACAGGCGGGCTTGGCGGGTCTCGTGCTCTTGCTTGGATTTGCTGCCTGGCCGTTTATGAGCTTGGCCGGCGTGCCGCCGTTACGGGTTTTGCGACGTGAATTGGAAGCAGGCATGAGCCAGTATGTAGGCGTGATCATCGCCGCGCTGAGCTTTGCTGGGCTATTGCTTTTGTTCGCAAGTAACCGTCGCTTGGCCATGATTGTTTTATCGGGCTTTGCTGCTGGTGCCTTGGTGTTTGCCCTGGCAAGTCTGCTGTCGGTGGCTGGCCTGAGTCGCCTAAGGCGTGGCCTAGCGCCGGGCAAAAGAACAATGATCTTGCGCTTGGCTCTGGCGTCGTTGACTCGTCGAAAAATGGCGGTGGTCACTCAGACCGTGGCCCTCGCGGTCGGTCTGATGGCGCTCTTGGTGCTGACCATTACTCGAACCGATTTGGTTGAGGGCTGGCGGCGTGCAAGTCCGGCGGATGCACCGGATAAGTTTGTGATCAACATCCAGCCTGAGCAAAAAGCCTCGGTCAGCCAGGCCTTGATGGCCTCGGGCCTAAAAGCTCCTGAGCTGTCGCCGATGATTCGCGGGCGATTGATCGAGATTAATGGCAAGCCCATAAAGAGTGAGCAACTGGGAAATGATCGAGCTCAACGCTTAGTGGAGAGGGAGTTTAATTTATCGTATATGGACACTCTGCCGAGCCACAACAAGCTTTTGCAGGGGCGTTGGTTTGATCCTCGCGTCCCAGAGGTGTCGGC
>JANLRI010000027.1:0-3992 GCA_031361565.1 Betaproteobacteria bacterium
GGGTATCGGCCGAGTTCGGCGTCATCATGCTTTTATATTTGAAAACGGCCTGGGAGGGGCGCATTGCCCAGGGTAAAACAAGTCCGGAAGACCTCATTGACGCCATTCGCGAAGGCGCGGTATTAAGGGTGCGTCCCAAAGCCATGACGGTCGCCGTGATCCTGGCCGGTTTATTTCCAATTATGTGGGGGTCAGGAACGGGGTCCGAGGTGATGCAACGAATTGCCGCACCGATGGTGGGGGGGATGATTACGGCCCCGCTGCTTTCAATGTTTGTTGTTCCTGCGGTGTATTTGCTGCTGAGGTCAAACAAAAAGAACTGACTCGCAAGCATGCAACTTAAGCCGCCTTGAGATTCAACTCAAGCGCCAAGGGAGTCATCCAACGGATTTCTTCCGCAATGACCTTGGCTGTCGCTTCGCCGGAGTACGTGTTGGCGAACATCCCTTGAGCGGCGAGTTTACCGACCAAGCTCGGCGTTTTCATGACCTCGACGACGTTCGTGTAGTGCGCCTCTACAAGCGCTTTGGGTGTCGAGGCGTGTACGCCCAATGCGCCATACTGCTTCAAAAAGCCTGCGGTCCACATGTGCTCAATGGAACCTAACACAGCACCGTAGTTGAGTTTGCCAGGGTTACCTTTAATCCAATCCAACAGTTCTTCGGCAAAAGATCCTACCGAAGTGTCGGCCACCCCACCCGCTGGGAAGGCGACGATGATACGCGAAGGGCCCTTTGTCCTGAGCTCGAACATTCATCGCGCTGGACGCCGCGAGCATGGCCCCTGCTTAAATCACGGCTCGTCGTTTTCCTGAACAAATCATTTTTTTTCTCTCCGATATCTTGGCTTGTTTGATGAATATCACGTGTCAGTCTATTAGACCCGAAGGTAACGATCCATCGCAATCTAACATGCGCTCCAAAGTACCGTCCCCAATTCAGCAATGCCGTACCCTGACAGGGCGTGTGCATAGTCACTGAAGGCTTTTGTTCGAGCGAATTCAAAGAGACGCTGCAAAGGCGGCTCAAAGTAGGCTCGTCGCGAGACCAAGAGGTCGAGACGCTCAATAGCCAAGGGGTGAAAGCCTAGATGGAATTGTCGGGACACTGAGCGTACGGCAAGACCGACGTCGGCCTTGTCATCCAAAATCGCAGAGGCGATTTCGCTTTCGTTTTGCGCGATTTGTTTGACGACTTTGAGATCATTGAGCTCCATGCCCTCGGCGCCGAGCAGCTCCAGCAAAAGAAGGTAACTGCCCGCCTGAGGTTGTCGCAGCATGACTCGTACCTTACGGCGACACACATCTTCGAAGCTCTGGAGCTTGAGCGGATTGCCAGCGGCAACGACCAAGCCTTGCTCGCGTTGCGCCCAAGCCAGCAAGGCTACATCGTGTTTCCCCAGTTTCTCTTGGCTGACGCTAATGTTGCGCGCCGATCCCTGACTCGGAGGCAGATGAATTGCGGCCACGCTAGCCTCACCATTGACCATGCGATCAAGGCCGTCAAGGCTTCCGTAACAAAGCGTCGCCAGCCCGCAGCGCGATTCGCGGACTGCCCAATCCAGCAGAGGATCATGACTGCCCACAAGCACCGCCGGGCTGCGCGGGAAAGGGATGTTGTTGCGCCCGCTGGTTTTTTCGCGGACCCAGGCATCAATCTGCTCGCGCGGAAACAGTAACTTGCCCGAAACACGCGACATCGGGATGGCCGAGCGACTGACCAGATCATAGATCTTGCGTTCTTTCAGGCGAAGGTACTCTGCGACTTCCTTGGTGCTCATCAGATCCCGCATGGTCAGTCCTTTTTTACATTAACTTTTTTGTATTATCCGGTTCTATTATGCATAATTTACGGAAAAAAGCATGGAAAGCTGGAATGCTGCCAATGGCCCTCTAAACTCATGACATGAATGAAATAGTTCAAGGGCTGGCACAAGCACTGAAGCTTGCGGCCGGTCTAGATTCCCCTTTGATGGCCATTGTCTGGCTGAGCCTGAAAGTGAGCAGCGTGGCCGTCGCATGCGCGGCCTTTATCGCGCTGCCCTTTGGCGCCTGGCTGGCGGTGAGTCGCTTCCCTGGCAGAAACGCTGTCTTGGCTGTAATCAATGGTCTGATGGGGTTGCCCCCAGTTGTCGTTGGCCTACTGGTGTACTTGATGTTGTCGCGAGCCGGGCCGCTGGGCTCACTGGGCATGCTGTTCACGCCGGGCGCAATGATGATCGCTCAAACCATTTTGGTCGCACCCATCATCTGTGCGCTGACCGTGCAGGTGACTCAAGATGCCTGGGGCGAATACCGCGAGCAAATGTTGTCGCTGCAAGCCACGCGCTGGCAAAGCGTGCGCGCCTTGCTATGGGATACGCGCTTCACCTTGATGACGGCCGTTCTGGCTGGCTTTGGTCGGGCGATTGCCGAGGTTGGGGCGGTAATGATTGTCGGCGGGAATATTGATGGCGTGACGCGCTTGATGACCACCGCCATCGCACTTGAAACCAGTAAAGGCGATCTGCCCCTGGCCCTGGCTCTGGGGATGATCTTGATGGCCATGGTGATTGGCATCAACGTCTTGGCGCAAATTCTGAAAATGACGGCGATGAGACGCTATGGTTAGTGCACAGGCCATCGCGCCTTTCAACGCGGCACGGACCCTTCAGCACGCGCAGGATTCTCTGGTGCCACTGAGACTTGAAGGGCTTTCTTATTGTGTCGAGGGCAAACTCTTGCTCGACCAGATATCGCTATCTATCACTACCGGCGCCCGCCATCTCATACTCGGCCCGAACGGGGCAGGCAAGAGCTTGTTGCTGCGGCTAATGCACGGCCTGCTCACGCCGAGTGCCGGAAAGCTTTGTTGGATGGGCGATGTCAAGCAGGCACGGCAAGCGATGGTGTTTCAAAGGCCGGTGATGTTGCGCAGAAGCGCGAGAGAGAACATTATTTTCGCACTGGAGATCGCTCAGGTCAAAGGTGACCACAAGCGCCTCGCTGATGCAGCCTTGGATCGCGTGGGTCTCAGTGCCTTAAGTGATCGCTCCGCGCGGCTGTGCTCCATCGGCGAGCAGCAACGTCTTGCGCTCGCCCGCGCCTGGGCGGTCGAGCCCGAGTTGCTTTTTCTGGACGAGCCGAGTGCGAGTCTGGATCCTAGCGCTACTCGTTATGTAGAAAACATCATCAATGCCATGCATGCCAATGGCACGACCATCGTTATGGCCAGCCATGATCTTGGCCAGGCGCGGCGCCTCGCAGACCGGGTGTTTTTCATGCATCAGGGGCGCTTGATCGAAGATCAATCAGCACCAGTATTTTTTAAGCAAGCTGGCTCGTCCCTGGCCCAGGCCTTTCTGAACGGAGAACTTTTATGGGAAACCTCTTGAAAATATTTAGACGCCATCTACTTCTGACCGCCAGTGTCCTGAGTCTGATGACGCTGGGACAGATTGAGCTTCGTGCGCAAGAGAAATTCATCATCGTTGCTTCGACAACTTCGACCGAAGATTCAGGCTTATTCAAACACTTGCTCCCGATCTTCAAGGCAAAAACGGGGATCGATGTGCGCGTTGTCGCCCAGGGCACCGGGCAAGCCCTAGCCAGTGCCCGCAAAGGCGATGCCGATGTCGTCTTTGTCCATGACCGGGTCGCCGAGCAAAAGTTTATTGAGGAAGGTTTTGGCCTTGATCGACGCGAGGTGATGTATAACGATTTTGTAGTGGTTGGGCCGAGGTCTGATCCCGCCAAGATCGCACAAAGCAAAGATGTGCTGGAAGCCTTGAAAAAAATTGCGGCAAGCGCCTCAGCGTTTGCGTCACGCGGCGACAAGAGTGGCACGCATGCGGCCGAACTGCGCTATTGGACTCAGGCAAAAGTTGACCCCCTGCTGGGCAAGGGAAGTTGGTACCGCGAAACCGGTTCTGGCATGGGGCCTACCCTCAATACAGCCAGTGCCATGAACGCCTATGCCTTTACGGATCGGGGCACTTGGTTAAGCTTCAAGAAC
>JANLRI010000037.1:0-3650 GCA_031361565.1 Betaproteobacteria bacterium
TTAATGCCGTTTTTGCCAAAACCATAGCGACTCACCAGTAAACCGACTCCAAAAAGCGCGTAAAGCACGGTCGGTTTGAGCTTAATAAAGGTCGGGTTGTGCAGCCACAAGGTCAGGCCACCAAACACTAAAATAATCGCCAAACTGGCCCATTGCATGGTTTCCACTTTGTGTTTTCGCAGCAACATGAAGCCTATTTGAAGAACGCTTGCTGCAATGGCCACACCAGTCGCCACTTCAATGCCGTGCGTCTTATAAGCGATGAAAAAGAGGATAATTGGGAGAAAATCGAGAAATATCTTCATTTTTTATATAATGCTGGATTAACCAGACAATATTTGAGCCTAGCGTAAGTGAGTTGATTGAGTTTCTTGGCGCAACTTTAAGTCGCGTGGGCCTGCATTTTAGTCTTTATCGGACTAGATTTCTTTCAATTTGTTTCGTTCAAGCGATTTTTAAATCATTTTCTTTCTCTTCCTGAGAAGTTAAAACCGGAGTTTTCCATGGCTGATGTTTCACGTACCCGTCGTAATACCCTCGAGCGCCGTTGCTTGCCTAAGTATCTCAAGCGCCTGTTCAAGGGTTCGAACAAGACCGTGTTCAAAATGCTTGAAAAAGTTAAAAAATAAAAAACCGTCAATTGCGGTTGGAGAGCGAGGCTAACCCCCTCGCTTTTTTTTTGAGGGCGAGGAAAGTCGATGCTTACGGGCACGCCAAACTCAATTCACGGAAGTTTTGGAACTCCTTTCGCGACCAGGTGAGAATCTTTAGGTTATGATCCTTGAACAGCGGTGACCGGTCATTTGTCGGACGGCGCAAGTGCATTAAAAAAATTTGAGGAGACTGTTCGTGAAACTAAAAATGCTTGCCACATCTGTGGCATTAACACTGGCTGCGACGGCGAGCCTGTCCGTGGCTCAAGCCCAGACCGTAAAAATCGCCTTCGTCGATCCTTTGTCGGGTCCCTTTGCGCCTGTGGGTCAAAACCAATTGCGTGCTTGGCAAACATCCACCGACTTCGCCAACGAAAAGAACTGGGCCGGTGGTCCGAAGTTTGAGATGGTCCCTTTCGACAACAAGGGCAGCCCTCAAGAGAGCTTGACGGTTCTTAAACAAATTATTGACCAGGGTATTCGTTACGTTACTCAAGGTAACGGTTCGGGCGTGGCCATCGCCTTGTCAGATGCGATTCAGAAGCATAACGATCGCAATCCAGGTAAAGAGATTGTGTTTCTTAACTATGCGGCGGTCGACCCTTCTCTCACCAACGAACGCTGTAGCTTCTGGCATTTTCGTCTTGACGTGAATGGCGACATGAAAATGGAAGCTTTGAGCTCCTATATGGAGAAGAACAAAGACATCAAGAAGGTGTACTTGATTAATCAGGACTATGCTTTTGGTCGCTCGGTTGCCATTGCTGCCAAAAAAGATTTGGCTCGCAAGCGTCCTGATGTTCAAATCGTCGGTGAAGATTTACATCCTTTGGGTCAAGTCAAAGACTTTTCACCGTATGTCGCTAAAATCAAAGCGGCAGGTGCAGATACCATCGTGACCGGCAACTGGGGCGCGGACCTGGCACTGATGATCAAGGCCGCTAAAGATGCGGGCGTTGATGCGCGCTTCTACACCTACTATGCCGGCACCACGGGTGTTCCAACCGCGATGGGTGCAGCAGGCGAGGGCAAGGTGAGTATTGTTGCTAACTGGCATCCTAATTTGCCCGGCCATCCGGGTGGCCATTTGGTGGACAGCATGAAGAAGAAGTTCAAAGACGACTTCTATACCGCTCAAACCTATATCGGTGCTCAGTTGCTGGCCGATGCGATGAAGCGCACGAAATCCATAGACCCTACCAAGGTGGCGTTTGCTATGGAAGGTGCAAAATTGTCGAGCATCAATGGCGACATTGAAATGCGTGCGACAGATCATCAAATTCAACAAAACGTCTACATCGCGACCTGGAGCAAAGTCGACACCAAGGGTGTGAAATATGACGCTGAGGACACCAAGTTTGGCTGGAAAAACGAAGTGTCCTTGCCAGCCTATGTGGCGTCTCAGCCGACTTCATGCCAAATGAAGCGTCCTGCCAAGCAGTAAGACGGTTTGCGATAGCAAGCATGCCTCACATAGGCCGAGTCGATCCAGCTACTCGTCGAAAGACGATAGCCAGGATCGACCTGGTCGACGGTGAGGTAAGGCCGACCCGCCGCACTTTCCGGCCCCTTAGTCGTTGAATCGCGGATGGTTTTTCGGGGTTCCCCCTTTATTTAGCTGAGTTCAATCCGTTTGGAAGCTTTCCTACAATCGGTTGTCAATAGCCTGTCATATGGGCTTCTTCTATTTTTGCTGTCTTCAGGGCTCACCCTGATTTTCAGCATGATGGGTGTTCTAAACTTTGCCCATGCCTCGTTCTATATGGTGGGTGCCTATTTGGGCTATCAATGCACCAAATGGTTTGGTTTTTGGCCCGCCCTGTTCATTGCGCCCTTGTTGGTCGGTGTTCTGGGCGCGTTTATTGAGCGCTATGGTTTGCGGCGCGTTCATAAGTTCGGTCATGTGCCGGAGCTGCTTTTTACGTTCGGCTTGTCCTACATTATTTTTGAAGTGATCCAGATCATTTGGGGTCGCTCGGCCTTGCCCTTCCCGGTGCCGACCTTGCTGGACGGTACGATTAACCTCGCGGGGGTAACGCTCTCGAAGTTCCGCCTGTTCATGATGGGCGTGGCCATTCTGATGCTTCTCGCCATTTATTTGGTACTGACCCGAAGCCGTATTGGCCTCGTGATACAAGCCGCACTGACCCATCCGGATGCAGTGGAGTCCTTGGGTCACAACGTGCCTAGAGTGTTAATGCTAGTCTTTGGGGGTGGATCCGCGTTGGCCGGCCTGGCTGGTGTGATCGGCGGTGTTGCCTTTGTCACTGAGCCTGCCATGGCAGGTGCGGTTGGCTCGATCATTTTTGTGGTTACCGTGGTGGGCGGAATGGGTTCGCTGGGAGGCGCTTTCCTGGCGTCTTTGCTGATCGGGTTTATTTTGACCTTTGCAGTCCAGGTCGATTCCTCAATCGGTTCTTTGTTCGGCATGAAGCTCGCGGCTGATGGATTTTGGGCTGCTATTTTGTCTTTGAAAATGTCTCAAGTGGCCCCGGTGTTGCCTTACTTGCTCCTGGTCTTGATTTTGATCTTCAGACCTAAGGGTTTGATGGGCACGAGGGAGGGCTGATCATGTTTAAATTTACGCCCACCTCTCGTCGCAACGCCCAGGGACAAACCTTAAGCTTCGCCCCAGCCAATCTTGGACGCGCTGTCATTTGGACCCTTTTCGCTGCGCTTTTGATCATCATTCCTTTGATTTTCACCAAGGGTTTTGCGCTGACCTTGCTCTCCCAGATGGGCATTTGGATCATCATGTGCCTGGCCTACAACATGCTGTTTGGACAGGGTGGCATGTTGTCCTTTGGCCATTCGGTGTACTCCGGGCTAGGCGCATTCTTTGCCATCCATGCCATCAACCTGGCCTCAGGGGGCAAGTTGCCCATTCCTCTGACCCTTATCCCTTTGGTGGGCGGCGTGTTTGGGGCTTTGTTTGGCGTGCTGTTTGGCTATGTCACTACGAAAAAATCCGGTACACCCTTTGCCATGATTACTTTA
>JANLRI010000090.1:0-7954 GCA_031361565.1 Betaproteobacteria bacterium
TGGCCGTGCTCTTCCGACCCCAATGAGTGCTAAAATCAAGGCCTCTCGTTCCCTTGAGGTTGTTGGGGACTTGGATGCCTCTCAGACTAAACCCCATGTCGATTCCTGGGCCAAAATTCTGGTCGCCGAAGATAACGCCGTCAATCAGGTGCTGATTCGTCATATGCTCGAAAGTCTGAATTGCAGCTTTAAGCTGGTAGAGAATGGAGAGCTTGCTGCTCAGGCCGCCCAAGCGGAAGCGTTCGATTTGATTCTAATGGACTGTCAGATGCCGATTATGGACGGCTACGGCGCGACTCGACTGATTCGCGCCCACGAAGAAAGTACGACTGGATTGAGGGTACCGATCATCGCACTGACGGCGAATGCAATGGCCGGTGATCGAGAGCTCTGTCTGACCGCTGGAATGGACGATCATTTGAGTAAGCCCTACGCTCGTAAAGACTTGCGAAAAATTATCGAGCGTTGGTTAGAGACAGATCTGAGTCAGCCTTTCCCCGGCCGTTCGAAACATGATCAGGTTGCGAAGTCTTCGGACTCCGGCTTGCTCCCTACGAGCGCTCAAATTGCGCCGACCCGAGCGCCTGTGGCCCGCAAGCTCGATGAGGCCGCTCTTGATATGTTGCGTGACTTGGAAAAGTCTGGCGCTTCAGGAGTGATCGCGGAAATGGTCGAAATCTATTTATTGGAAACACCCGAAAAACTGGCTCAACTTCCGAATTTGGTGCATGACGGGAAAATTGGCGAAATTCGACTCATTGCTCACTCGATTAAATCCACGAGCTTGAATCTAGGAGCGATGGAACTTGGGGCGATCTTTAGTGAGCTAGAGCAGCGCGCCCGCTCTGATCTGTTAGAGGGCGCCCTTGAGTTGGTAGATCGTGCGCTGGAAGAGTACACCGTGATTCGCCCGTTGCTGCAGGCCATGCGCAAGACCAGCGTTGCGCACTAGTCTTCGCGAGTTGCTCAGCAGTCCTTAGCGGCGGCCATCCAAAAGCACAAAACAGATTCTGGCCGTTTTGTTTGATCGGTTCGCCCAAGCGTGGTTAGTGCCTCTTTGCACAAGCACGTCACCTGCTCGCATCAGGGTTTCGTTCTCGTCCATGACTGCCCATATTTCGCCCTCCAGAATGATCGCGTAATCCACCGTATCGGTGCGGTGCATGCCGGGGTGGGCGCCGACACGTTTGTCATGGTCGGCATCCGCGAAGATGCCACCAAAGGTCGCCGCAATTTGACGATGACGCTCGGCAGGGTCGGCGGCTTCCGGCGGGTAGTCGATGATGCGCAGGACCGAGCCTCCGTTTTTAGGCGGCAAGATACCCTTATGTTGGGTAATTGTGTCAGGCGCCCCAATGTGTGCGGGCGCCGATTCCGTACGCCAGATATTCACTGCTCGATAATTGGGTCGCTCCGGCACCGTCCGCATGGCGCTGGCGGGCGCGTCTTCGATGATTCTTGACCGGCCTTGTGCGTCATCTTCCGTCACAATACGACGAATCGGCGGCAAGGTCGGCGGTAAAGTTTCGCTCATTGGCACTCGCTTTCTGGAACTGGGGCTAAGGTCACTTAACGGAGACGTTGAAGACTTAAACAACAACGCGAGGTGATCATAACCGGCCAGAATAAGAACGGATCCATGCTGGCTCGCTATTTAAGCTTGTCGCATACCTGGTTCCTATTTTCGAACTACCATTTGCCTTGACACCCCGCCTGGAAGCAGGATCCACCAAATTTCGCACGCTCTGTTGACCGGAACCCACATGAACGCCAAAGATAATTCCATCCACCGTAGCTTTTCGATTGATCATGATTGGGTGGCCTTGGCGCGGGCGCTTACGCCGAAGCTCAATTCAGCAGGGCCATTGATCGACGCGACCAAGACGCTCCCCAAAGAGATCCTCGACGCACTGTTTGAGGCGAGGTTTTTTAGAATGTTCCTGCCGCGTTCCTTGGGCGGGGCGGAGCTTGATCTGCCGACTTTTTTTCAAGTCATTCTCGCCTTAGCCGAAGGCGATGCAAGCGCTGCCTGGAGCGTGGCCCAGAGCAATGGCTGCGCAATGTCCGCGGCCTATATGGAACCCGCCGCAGCCCAAGAACTGTTCGCCGAGGATCGTGCCGTTCTTGCTTGGGGCTTCCCGGCCGGACCTTGCCGGGCGACACCTGTGGACGGCGGATGGCAAGTGACCGGTGCCTGGGCCTTTGGAAGCGGTAGTCGCCACGCGAGCTGGCTTGGCGGACATTGCCAAGTGGTCGACGGACAAGGTATTGCGATGAAGCGAGCAGATGGTTCCGTGATTGAACGCACTGCCCTATTTCCACGCTCGGCGGTGACCATCATTGATGATCAATGGAACGTGATTGGCTTGCGTGGCACAGGCAGTGATACCTATGCGGTCACCAATCTATGGGTGCCTGCAAAACATAGTGTTGTGGCGCGCGCCGTCGGCGGCGATCAGCAGCACCCCGAAGATGCCGTCGTTCAGGACGAGCCCGAACGGCGCGAGCAAGGGCCGCTCTATCGCTTTTCGCCAACCCTGGCCTATCAGGCGGGGTTTTCGGCCGTTGCGTTGGGATTGGCGCGGGCCATGTTGAATTCTTTCGTTGAACTAGCGAATCAAAAATCGCCAGCAGGGGGGAGCACGCTTCTGCGTGACAATGCGGTGATTCAAGAGCGAGTGGCGACATCGCAAGCCAGGCTGGCCTCAATGAATGCCTGGATGATGCAGTCTTTGCGCGAATCTTGGGACGCTTGCCTCGCCACCGGTAAGCATGCCTTTGAGCACCGGGTAACCATGCGTCTCGCCTCGACGTATGCCATTCGTGAAGCTTCACGAGTGGTGGAGGACGTTTATGCTGATGCGGGTGCAACCGCGATTTTTGCAGCGCATCCGTTCGAGCGTCGCTTACGGGATATGCATGCTGTTGCACAGCAAATTCAATCGAACCCGATGCATCTACAGACTGCCGGGCAATACTACCTTGGCATGAAGCCGAGTACGCGCTTCATCTGAGGAGTGGCTGCTCCGCTTAGTCCGGTTTAATATTGCCGTCACGCACAACCTTGCCCCATTTAACGATCTCCGTTTTCACGTAGTCGCCAAACTGTTGCGAGGTGCCGCCGACCGGCTCAAAGGCCATCGCGCCCAGGCGCTCCCGAACGTCAGGAATCTGCAACATTTGATTGATTGCGTCATTAATCTTTTGCACCATTGCAGGAGGCGTACCGGTTGGCGCGAAGATGCCAATCCAAGTGTCATCACTACCGCCTGGAAAGCCCGCCTCGGCGAAGGTTGGCACATCCGGCAAGGCTGCAACCCGTTTGGCGCTCGAGACCGCAAGAGGTCGCAAGCGTCCCGTCTTGATGAAGGGCAAAGGTGTTGAGAGCGCGCCGGCACCCACTTGTAGCTCTCCGCCAACCACAGCCGCAATGGCCGGTGCAGCGCCGCGATAGTGAATTGCAGGCATGTCGAGTTTGGCGCTGAGATTAAAAAGATTCTCAGCCGTGAGGTGAGGAGTGGTGCCACTGCCCGGACTAGCGAAGGAAAGTTTGCTGGTCTTGGCGAGCACCAGTAGTTCAGCCAGGGTTTTAGCCGGAAGGCTGGGATTCACAAAGATCAGATTGGCTTGTTTGGCGACTGCACCTACCGGGATGAAATCGCGCTCGGCGTCGTAACCACTTTTGGGCGATAAGGTGACATTTACTGCAAACGCCGAGGTCGTCAATAAAAAGGTGTAGCCATCCGGCGCCGATTTCGCCACCACGGCCGCACCAAGATTGCCACCCGCTCCGCCGCGGTTGTCGATTAAGACGGGCTGGCCAAGAATCTCAGATAGCTTTTGTCCCGTGAGTCGGCCGATCATGTCCGCAGGGCCGGCCGGCACGAACGGGATGACGACTCGAATGGGCTTGCTCGGATAAGTCTGCGCGTCGGCTAGTGTAGGTAGGAGCGCGACCATGGCAAGCGTGAAAAGAAGGCGAGCACAAAAATTCACTGTAGTTCCCTGAAGTGTAGGGTGATAGTAGCGTAACGAAGGTGTATTGCTGGTAGGCGTTCCATTGGAACCCCGTGGGTCCTTCGATGAACGTTCAGGTCATAATCGCAGAGATACAAATTGAGGGCGCCAGCGCTTAGATTTTATGGGACGTTCTGGCTGATGCAGAGGTCCCTCGGCCACGCTCGACACCAAGGATCCAGATCATGAAATTAGACTCTTCGATTGCCGCGGTCATCACGGGGGGCGCCTCTGGACTAGGCGCAGCCACCGCGCGCAAGCTGGCTTCTCATGGCGTAAAAGTTGCGCTCTTCGATTTGAACGAAGAGCTTGGAGCAGCGCTGGCCAATGAGATAGGAGGCACCTTTTGCAAAGTGGATGTGCGTAGCGACAGCGAGGTCGATCAGGCCTTTGCCAAAGCACGTGCAGCCCATGGTCAGGAACGCATTCTCGTCAATTGTGCCGGTCTGGGTAAATCAGGCAAGACCGCAAGTCGCGATAAGGGCACGGGCGAGATTCGGCATTACCCGCTTGAAGATTTTGATCGCATTATTCAAATCAATTTGATTGGCACCTTTCGTTGCATTGCGAAGGCGAGCGCAGGCATGTTGCTATTGCCGATGTTGAGTTCGGGTGATCGCGGTGTGGTGGTCAACACCGCGTCGGTCGCGGCACAAGACGGGCAAATGGGACAAGCGGCCTACGCCGCTGCTAAAGCCGGCATCGTAGGCATGACCCTTCCCATCGCTCGCGATTTTGGCAACGACGGGATTCGGATCAACACCATCATGCCGGGCATCTTTGATACCCCGCTGATGAATCGGGCGCCGGAGCATGTCAAAGTGAGCCTGGCCGCGTCGGTGCCGTTCCCCAAACGTTTTGGCAATCCAGAGGAATACGCGTGCTTGGTCGAGCATATGATCACCAATGGGTACTTCAACGGCGAGAGCGTTCGTCTTGACGGAGCGATTCGAATGGCACCGCGTTAATGCTCGCCCACATAGAAATCGAATTTAAGCTTGAAGCAGAATCATTTAAAGTGAAGCTATGACCATGAGCCCTACCTCCTCGCAAGAGTCTTCTGAGATCCCTGGCCCCCTGCGGGGCATTCGGGTGCTTGATTTGTCGCGCGTGCTGGCAGCGCCGTGGTGCATGCAAAACTTCGGTGACCTAGGTGCCGATATTGTCAAAGTTGAGCGACCGGTGACGGGGGATGAGTCGCGTCACTGGGGGCCTCCGTTTTTCAAAGACGCCGACGGCCAGGACACCCATGAGTCGGCCTACTATATGTCCTTCAATCGTAACAAGCGTTCGGTGGCGATTGACATGACCAAGCCGGAAGGGCAGGCCCTGATCCGCAAGCTTGCAGAAGATGCCGATATCTGTATTGAGAACTTCAAGGTGGGTGATTTGGCCCGCTATGGTTTGGACTATGCGGCACTGAGTAAAGTCAACCCCAAGCTTATTTATTGCTCGGTGACCGGCTTTGGCCAGGATGGTCCCTATGCCGAGCGACCGGGCTACGACTATTTGTTCCAGGGCATCGGGGGTCTGATGAGTGTGACGGGAGAGCGTGATGACCTTCCAGGGGGTGGGCCGCAACGGATCGGTGTTTCGATCGTTGATTTGTTCACAGGAATGTACGCGACTGTTTCAATACTGGCCGCCTTGCATCACCGCGACATGACTGGAGAGGGTCAGCACATTGACGTGTCCTTACTCGGGTCGGTGATGGCTATGAGTTCCGGCTCACTGGGCAGTTATATGATTGGCGGCAAGGTGCCAGGGCGCACGGGTAATGTTTCGCCGGTGATCATGCCGTATGGCGTTTTTCCTTGCTCGGATGGACCGATCATTGTGGCCAGTGCCAACCAGGGCCAGTTCGTCGCATTTTGCAAAGCCCTAGGGCATTCGGAATGGGCGACCGATCCACGCTTTGTGACGAATGCAGCGCGTGTCGCCAATCAAGAAACATTGAATGAAATGTTTGGCCAGGTGATGGTCAAGCGCCCTCGTGCTGAATGGGATGCCATCCTATTGGCCGCTGGTGTACCGGCCGGGCCCATTAATAATTATGCGCAAGCGCTTGAGCACCCCCAGGTTCAACATCTTAAAACCCGCATTGCCGTGCCTCATCCGAGTGGCGTGGACGCCCCTGGAGTTGCCAATCCCATGCGCTTTTCCAAAACAAAGGTGAGCTATCGCCGTCCACCGCCCCGGCTTGGAGAACATACTCTTGAAGTGCTTCGCGAGGCGGGCCTCGATGAAAAGGCCATCCGAGCACTGGTCGTGTCGGGTGCCATTCCGGGCTAGGTATGCTGCCTTGAGGTGCAGGTGGTTTATGGTGGATGCCAGTGCTTGCGTCCAGGGCCAGCCGTTGCCCCAGTGAGTCCTGCCGTCCAGCAGTTCAAGATCGACGCGACGTGCGGTGTCGATCTTTAATTCAGGGATATTCATTGCAGCGAGTGATTGGTCCGGGTTTGAGCCATGCCCCGGTCATTCAGCCAACTCGCTTGCCGAACCATCTCAGGGGAACCTCATGAACACGCCAACCTTTCGCCTCGTTACCCGCTCTGATTTTGATGGGCTAGTGTGTGCCGTCCTCCTTAAAGAGCTTGGTCTCATCAAAGAGATTCTTTTCGTTCATCCTAAGGATATGCAGGATGGCAAGATTGCCATTACCGATAATGACATCACCACTAACCTGCCCTATGTAGCAGCGGCGCATCTGGCCTTTGATCATCACTTGTCTGAGACGATTCGTAATTCAGGTGAACGGGCCAATCACATTATCGATCCGTCGGCCCCATCGGCCGCAAGGGTGGTATTTGACTACTATGGCGGCAAAAAGCGTTTCCCGACCATCTCTGATGACATGATGGCCGCCGTTGATCAAGCCGACAGCGCGCAGTACTCTTTGAGTGATATTTTGCAGCCCAAGCAATGGACCTTGCTCAATTACTTGATGGATGCGCGAACCGGTCTCGGCCGTTTCCGAGACTTTCGAGTTTCCAACTATCAACTGATGATGGAGTTAATCGATTGCTGTCAGACGATGAGTATCGAGCAGATTTTGGAGCTACCCGACGTGAAGGAGAGGTGCGACCTCTACGTTGAACACCGCGCACTTGCCGAGGCGCAGATTCGTCGTTGCTCGACGAGTCACGGGTCGACGGTCGTTTTGGACCTGCGCGGCGAAGACATCATCTATGCGACCAACCGCTTCTTGATCTACGCGTTGTTTCCCCAGTGTACTTTGTCCATCCATGTGCTTTGGGGGCTGCGCAAACAAAATACCGTTTTCGCCATGGGTAAATCAATTATCGACCGCTCGTCGCCTTTAAACGTCGGTAACTTATGTTTGAAATACGGCGGCGGCGGTCATCTGGCGGCGGGTACCTGTCAGATTGAAAATTCTTGGGCTGAGCGAAGCTTGAGTGAAGTGCTGAGCCTGATTGCAGCGGATCACGACAAGGCCGCAGCTAATTTAGGCAATAACGAATTTTTACCTAAGGCCACGACCCTCATTTGAAAATTTGTAAGACTTCTGTAAGGACTTTCACTTACTCTGTAAAGTGAAAAACATTCCCGTGATTTCATCAGCGTAGGCGATGATGCGAGGGATACAGAAGGAGACTAAATGTCGACGCAGATTGAATCGGTGATGAATGAAAACCGTTTGTTCGCACCATCCGAGGCCTTTGTTAAGCAGGCGAACATTTCAGGGCCCGCCCAGTATCAAGCACTGTGCGCAGAAGCCGAGCAAGATCACTCTGCTTTTTGGAGCCGTCTGGCCCGAGAACATTTGGTTTGGACGAAGCCTTTCACGAAAGGCTTGGACGACAGCAATGCGCCGTTTTTTAAATGGTTTGAAGATGGCGAGCTAAACGTTTCATATAACTGCCTGGATCGTCATTTAGGCACGCCCACCGAGAACAAGACGGCAATTATTTTTGAG
>JANLRI010000129.1:0-5177 GCA_031361565.1 Betaproteobacteria bacterium
CAATCGGCACTTTGCGCATGTGGACTTGCAGAATCTGCTCGCGTCCACGAATATCCGGAAGCGGCACCACGACTTGACGGTCAAAACGACCCGGACGCAGCAAGGCGGGGTCCAGTACGTCGGGACGGTTCGTGGCGGCGATCACAATCACGCCCTGGCCGGTTTCGAAACCGTCCATTTCCACCAACATTTGATTCAAAGTTTGCTCACGCTCGTCGTTACCACCTCCGAGGCCTGCGCCACGCTGGCGACCGACCGCATCAATCTCGTCGATAAAAATGATGCATGGCGCATGCTTTTTAGCGTTTTCAAACATGTCGCGAACACGGGCTGCGCCCACGCCCACGAACATTTCAACAAAATCAGAGCCAGAAATCGAGAAAAACGGTACCTTGGCCTCACCTGCAATGGCGCGCGCCAGCAGGGTTTTACCAGTTCCTGGTGAGCCCACCATCAAAATACCGCGAGGAATGCGCCCACCTAATTTTTGAAATTTCGAAGGATCGCGCAGGAAATCGACGAGCTCTTGCACGTCTTCCTTGGCTTCATCGCAACCCGCGACGTCGGCAAAAGTGACCGTGTTATTTGCTTCATCAAGCATTTTGGCTTTGGATTTGCCAAAGGAGAAGGCCCCGCCACGGCCGCCGCCCTGCATTTGCCGCATAAAGAACACCCATACGCCGATCAGTAACAGCATCGGGAACCAGGATACAAAGATGCTCAGCAAAAAGCTCTGCTCTTCTTCGGGCTTGGCACGAACCTGCACGCCGTACTTGAGCAAATCGCCCACCATCCATACGTCGCTGGGCGCGTACGCGGTGATGCTCTTGCCGTCTTTACCCTTGCCCTTGAGGATTCGGCCTTCGATCATGACCTCTTCAACTCGTCCATCCTTGGCCTCGGCCATGAATTGAGAGTAAGAAACGTCGTTACCACGGGTTTGTCGGGTGTCAAATTGCTTGAACACCGAGAACAAAACAACGGCGATAACAACCCAGATGGCGGCTTTGGAGAAAATATTATTCATTTTTGATCCCGGGGGAAAACAGGGGACTAAGAAGTCAACTATAAATAGGGTTCTGTGCCAAACCCTTCACGTCATTGTAAGGCTTTGCCTGGCCAAGGTGGTGCCTAAGCCAAACATTTCAAGGCTTAGGTCGGTTGATTTCGGCCGTCTGGCGAGAAAAGCAAGCAATTACTGAGTCGACAAGGGATTTTTTAGCTTACGCCCCAGTAGAAAAATTTCGGACGATTCTGGACGAGAGGCCTTGGGTTTGCGACTCGCCACTTGCTTAAAGGTGGTCTTGAACAACTGCACAATCTCGTTGTAACCGCTGCCATGGAAGCACTTCACTAACAATGCCCCGTCTGGCTTCATGTGATTTTGGGCGAAATCGCAAGCGAGCTCAATCAGGTGCTGCATTCTGGCAGTATCGGTTAACTCCACACCACTTAAATTTGGCGCCATATCCGAGAGCACCAAGTCCGCCTTTTGCCCACCGAGCATCGTCTCAAGCTCTTTCAGAACGGACTCTTCCCGGAAATCGCCCAGGATAAAGTCAACGTCCGCGACCGGCTCCATCGGCAAAATATCCAGCGCGACAATGCGCCCGCTCATCACCGTCTGCCCCTCGGACTTAATACGAAGGCGTTCCCGAGTCGCTTGACTCCAGGCACCCGGCGTGGAGCCAAGGTCGACAATGAGCATGCCTGGGCGGATCAAATGATCCTGCTCGTCGATCTCGATCAGCTTAAATGCCGCACGCGCACGATAGCCGTGCTTTTGTGCAAGCTTCACATAAGGATCGTTACGATGGCGATCTAACCAAGCTTTACTAAACTTATTTTTTGCCACAGGGTACACTTGGCCACAGGTTAAACTCACGACATGACACCACCCGCCTCACTCGAAAATTACAAGGCAGGCAAACCGCAACGCACGATCCTTAACGGACGGTATTGTCGCCTGGAACCTCTCAATTCCCAAACCCATGGCGACCACCTCTATGAAGCTTCGATGGCGCCGGGGGCTGAGGAACGCTTTCGCTATCTGTTTGATTCACCGGTCTCACGCGACCGCTTCGATACCTGGATCGACAAAATCACCGCCACTGACGACCCGCTGTTTTTCGCGGTGATCGATCTCGCCAGCGGTCGGTGCGAAGGCCGCCAAGCCTTGATGCGCATGACACCCGAGCACGGGGTGATCGAAATTGGCCATATCCTGTGGGGTCCAAACCTGGCGAAAACGAGAGTCGCGACCGAAGCGCTTTTTCTAGCCGCCAAATACATCTTCGAAGACCTAGGCTATCGCCGCTTCGAATGGAAATGCGATTCCGAAAACATGCCATCCCGTCAAGCCGCTTTGCGCTTTGGCTTTCGTTTCGAAGGTATTTTTCGACAGCATATGGTGAACAAAGGCCGTAACCGGGACACAGCATGGTTCTCCATGGTTGACCGGGAATGGCCCTCCGTTAAGCGCTCCTTCCAACACTGGTTGGACCCTTCTAATTTTGACCCTACGACTTCAGAGCAAATATGCAAACTCGCCACTCAAGGCTAAGCCCCGTCCAATCTGCCATCAGGACAGCGAAGGCCTCCTCGCCACGCGGCGCACCCGCGCGCGCGCAGCTTGCCGAACCAATCCCTAAGGCTTTACTGAAGCCCCTGCCCTTGTCCGCGGCTGATCGCAAAGAGCTCAAGGCTATGGCCCACCATCTCGACCCTGTCGTGATGATTGGTGACAAGGGGCTGAGCCCGAGCGTACTGAGTGAGATCGGTGGCGCCTTAAAGTCTCATGCCTTAATCAAGATTCGTGTAGCGGGCGATGATCGCGATGCGCGCCTCAACATGCTCGCGACGATTTGCGCCCAACTCGCTTGCGAGAAGGTGCAAACCATTGGCAAATTGCTCGTGGTCTACAAGCCTAAAAGCGTTCAAGCACCGCGCGAACATATTCCCAAGAAATTGCAGGGCTCGGAAGAAGATCGCGGTCCACGACGCAAAAGTAGTCGGGATTAAAAATCCGCAAGTCGCACATCACTCGTCACAGCAAAAGCTTGAGGCGACGGGCCTCGTCAGTGCGAATCGCCTATACGTAACGGACATCCAAAATTTCATACTCCTTAATGCCACCAGGAGCCTGAACCTCTGCAATATCGCCAGCATATTTACCAATTAAGGCGCGAGCAATTGGGCTAGAAATCGAAATCAAACCCGCCTTAATATTTGCTTCGTCGTCACCTACAATTTGGTATCGAATCACTTCACTGGTTTTTTGATCTTCCAGCTCCACCGTGGCCCCGAACACCACGCGGCCTTCGGCGTCAACTTCAGCGGGATCAATAATCTGAGCGTTGGAAAGCTTGCCATCGATATCGGCAATTCGGCCTTCGACGAACCCCTGGCGCTCGCGCGCGGCGTCGTATTCAGCATTTTCTGAGAGATCGCCGTGGGATCTTGCCTCGGCGATGGCATTGATGACGGCAGGACGCTCGATGGCTTTGAGGCGATGAAGCTCCTCTCTCAAAAGCTCTGCGCCACGCTTGGTTAAAGGAACTGAACTCATACTAGGACCATTGATTTAGGTTTCAGATGCTGAAGCATTTACGAAAAATTTTCAGCTAAATTAGTGAAGCTCTTGATGGAGCTGCTGCAAACTGTAAACATCCAGCGTTTTAAGTTGCTTCATGCCTTCCACCGCAGCCCAGGCACCCGCTATAGTGGTGTAATAGGCCGCACGTTGCGACAGCGCCGTGGTTCGAATCTGCTTACTATCCACGATCGCACCACGCTTTTCTTCGACGGTATTGATCACCAGTGCAATCTCAGAGTTTTTCATCAGATCGACCACATGCGGGCGGCCATCTTGCACTTTATTCACCTGCTCCACTGGTACACCTGCAGAATGAATCGAGGCAGCCGTACCCTTAGTCGCGAACAGCTTAAAGCCCATCTCATGCAACGAGCGTGCGACGGAAATCATGCGCGGCTTGTCTTGATCCTTCACCGAGATGAATACATTGCCACCCGTGGGCAGCTTCACGCTTGCCGCCATCTGCGACTTGACGAAGGCTTCACCAAAGGTGTAGCCCACACCCATAACCTCGCCGGTAGACTTCATCTCAGGGCCGAGAATGGGATCCACGCCGGGGAATTTTACGAATGGGAAGACGGCTTCTTTCACCGAGAAGTATTTTGGAACCACCTCCCGACCAATACCCTGCTGGTCAAGCGAAATGCCGGCCATGCAACGCGCCGCAATCTTTGCCAGTTGAAGTCCGGTGGCTTTTGAGACGAAGGGCACCGTGCGCGAGGCCCGGGGATTCACTTCGAGCACATAAACGGTCCCGCCCATAGCGGACTCTTGGCCGGGTGGGTCGCGCTGAATAGCAAATTGCACATTCATCAGCCCAACCACTTTTAGGGCCTTGGCCATCATTTCGGTCTGGCGCTTAATCTCTTCAATCAGTTGCGCGGACAGCGAGTAAGGCGGCAGAGAGCAAGCGGAATCACCCGAGTGCACACCGGCTTGCTCGATATGTTCCATCACGCCGCCGATAAAGACTCGCTGGCCGTCGCAGATGCAATCCACGTCCACTTCAATGGCATCATTGAGAAAGCGATCCAGAAGCACAGGAGAGTCGTTTGAGACTTTTACGGCCTCGCGCATATAGCGCTCAAGATCGCGTTGCTCATGGACGATTTCCATGGCCCGACCACCCAAGACATAGCTCGGTCTAACCACCAGTGGATAGCCAATTTCCTGAGCGAGACGAATTGCGTCCGGCTCGGTACGCGCGGTGCGGTTCGGCGGTTGCAAGAGTTTGATCTCATGCAAGAGCTTTTGAAAGCGTTCGCGGTCTTCGGCGATATCGATGCTGTCGGGCGATGTACCGATGATGGGCACACCCGCGCGTTCCAGGTCCAGCGCCAGCTTCAGCGGCGTCTGTCCGCCGTACTGTACCACCACGCCGTAGGGTTTCTCCTTGTCCACGATCTCGAGTACGTCTTCCAGCGTGAGCGGCTCGAAGTAAAGGCGGTCGGAAGTGTCGTAATCGGTCGAAACGGTCTCCGGGTTGCAGTTGACCATGATCGTCTCGAAACCGTCCTCCCGCAGCGCGAGCGCGGCGTGAACGCAGCAGTAGTCAAACTCGATCCCCTGGCCGATGCGGTTG
>JANLRI010000184.1:0-6428 GCA_031361565.1 Betaproteobacteria bacterium
TGCCATGGATTCAGGCCCATCGCTCGAGCGGCTGTGACATATTCGAGCTCACGATTCCTCAAGAACTCGGCTCTTGTGTAATCGGCCAAACCCATCCAGCCAAAGAGGGACAGGATGATCAGCAATATCCAGACGCTAGGCTCAAATATCGAGGCCAAGATCAAGAGCAGGTACAGCTCCGGAATAGACCCCCATATCTCCGTAAAGCGTTGAAAGATCAAATCAATCTTGCCACCAAAATAGCCCTGCAAAGCCCCCGCCACCAATCCCAAAATCATGCCAATAAAGGTGAGCGCCAGCCCAAACAAGATCGACAGACGAAAGCCATACAAAAGCCGAGCCAAAACATCGCGACCTCGATCATCTGTGCCTAACCAATTGACGTTGGAAGGGGACGCCGGATTGGGGCTTGGTGCGAAATAATTGAGCGTATCAAAGCGATAATTGTTGAGCGGCCAAAGTGCCCAGTTGCCTGAGCTGGAAAGCTGCTGACGGATGTACGGATCGAGATAGTCAGTCTTAGTCTTGAAATCACCTCCAAACGTTGTCTCCGGATATTCCTTGAACATCGGCCAATAGATTTGACCCTTATACGAGGCAACAATCGGGGCGTCGTTTGAAATGAACTCCGCGAACATACAGACCACAAGCACAATCAGGAAAAGCCAAAGGCTTACATAGCCACGACGGTTACTCTTAAAACGCAGCCAGGCCCGGCGGCCCGGGGAAAGCGAGCCCTGAGGCCCCAATGGCGCGGGCGATAAAACGGCAGGAATTGCGGTCATGGCCGCACTGTTTTGCTGACTAACTGGTGGCATCAAATTTAACTCTTGGATCAACCCAGGTATAGGACAAATCGGTCACCAGCTTGGTCACTAAACCTACGATTGAAAACACGTAGAGCGATCCGAGAACGACTGGATAGTCACGCTGAATCACTGAGTTGTACGACAGCAAGCCTAATCCGTCCAACGAAAATAAGGTTTCAATCAACAGAGACCCAGTAAAGAAGGCGCCAACGAATGCTGCGGGGAAGCCAGTCACCAGTGGAATCAAAGCATTACGAAAAATATGTTTATAGAAAACCGTGCGTTCGCTCAATCCTTTTGCACGAGCCGTGAGTACATATTGCCTTCTAATTTCTTCCAGAAATGTATTTTTCGTCAGCATGGTAGTGACTGCAAAACTTCCAACGACTAGACAGATCAAAGGCAGGGTGAGGTGCCAAAAGTAATCCAGAATCTTCCCGATGACGCTCAATTGATCAAAATTATCGGAAGTTAAATTTCTCAGTGGGAACCATTGCAAAAAACTTCCGCCACCAAAAAACACCAACAGCGCCACACCGAGTACAAATCCCGGAATAGCGTAGCCGACCAAGATTAAGGTACTAGTCCAAAGATCAAAGCTCGATCCATGCCTGACCGCCTTGGCGATACCAAGGGGTATAGAAACGGCATAGACGATTAAGAAACTCCAAATCCCCAAGCTGATCGAGACGGGAAGCTTTTCCTTGATGAGCTGAAAGACCGACTTCGGTTGGAAATAGCTTTGACCGAGATCAAATCGCGCGTAGCGACCCAGCATGTCAAAAAAACGCTGAGGCGCAGGCTTGTCAAACCCGTACAAAGTCTTAATTTCTTTGATTTTTTCGGGGTCAACCCCTTGGGCACCACGATAGCCACCGCCACTCGAGGATACTTCACCTCCACCCATATTTTTCCCGCGCAATTGCTGCACCAATTGTTCCACAGGCCCACCTGGAACAAACTGAATCACCAAGAAAGACACCAGTAAAATTCCGATCAAGGTCGGGATCATCAGCAGCAAACGCCGCAGTAAATAGCTCGCCATTTCGCGTCTAGGCTCTCAGGTCAGGAAAAGGTGCATGGTTTCAAAGACGGGATTCTCATGATTTTTTGGGCTGCACTTTTCATACTACTTTTGCGGCGCACTTGGATCAAGCCACCAATTTTTTAAAAACCAAGCCTTCGCGCTGTAGTACAAAGGCAAGGTCTCTGGATGCTTCAGCTTTTGCCAATAGGCTACTCGGTGCGAGGCGCTATGAAAATGCGGCACAAGGTAATAACCCGCACGTAGGATTCGATCCAAGACCAGAGCATAGGTGACAAGTTCATCACGAGAGCGGGCCTGAAGCAGTTTTGCAATGAGTTGATCCACCACATCGCTTTCCACTCCAGGCAGGTTGTCCGAGCCCTTCTCTTTGGAAGCTTTTGAGGAAAACCTCTCCATCAATTCATTGCCAGGGGTTTGATTCGAAGGATATGAATTGACCAAGACATCAAAATCAAATTCATCACCTCTTTTCTGGTACAAGGCCGGGTCGGTCACGCGCATGCGCGCATCAACACCCAACTTTTCAAGATTGCGCACCCAAGGTACAGCAATTCTTTCCAAGGCCTTAGAGTAACTTAGAACCTCAAAACTAAAAGCCTCGCCCTGTTCATTGCGCAACTTCCCGTCGTCGGCGACCTTCCATCCGGCAGCTTCGAATAGGGCACGCGCCTTCCTAAGACTTTCTCTCAAGCTGGTCGGCTTATCCATGATCGCCGGGGTAACCGCCTCTCCAAAAACCTCGATCGGCAGCTTGTCCCGTAACGGCTCCAACACCAGCATCTCAGCCGCTGAAGGAAGGCCCTTGGCTTGCATGTCGCTATTGGTGAAATAGCTAGGGCTGCGCATATATTGACCGAAAAACACCTGTCGATTCATCCACTCGAAATCAAAAGCGAGGCCCAGCGCTTGCCTGACCCGTACGTCGACAAACTGCGACCGACGGGTATTCAATGCAAATCCCTGTATGCCAGCGGCATTAGAATGCTTGAACTCAATCTTCGAAATTTCGTGGCCGTACTTGCGACCCGTGTGGCCCCGAGCCCAGTTTTTGGCCGAGTTTTCTGCAATCCAATCAAACTCCCCTGCTTTAAAGCCTTCTAAACGCGAGGTCTCGTCCTTGTAGTAACGAATATTGATCAAATCAAAGTTATAGACGCCTTGCCGGATCGGCAAGTCTTTTCCCCAATAATTGATGTCGCGCTTGTAAGAGATGCTCTTACCCCAATCGGTCTTCGAGATTAAATAGGGACCGCTTGCAATCGGAGGGTCTTGCACCACTTGGTCAAACGGCTTGGCCTTCCCCGTGGCGTCCAGCCCCCATTTGCGAGAAAACACCGGCATCTGCATGCCGATGATCATGTGCAGTTCATGATTGCGGCGCTTAAACTCAAAACGAATCGTCAATGGATCGAGCACAACGGCCTTAGAAACATCCGCGAAGAATTGTTTGAAGCGCGGGTGTGCCCCCTTCCCAAGCAAAGTATCGAAAGAGTGTTTCACATCTTCAGCAAGCACCGCCTCGCCGTTTGAAAAGCGCGCTTTCGGATTGAGCTTAAAGGTGATCGAAAGTTCGTCCTTGGCAAACTCCATGTCCTTTGCCAATAACCCGTACATGGCTAGCGGCTCATCATCACTAGCCTCAGCCAGGGTTTCAAACATAAGCTGCAAGGCGTTATCCGCCGCGAGGCCTTTTAAAGTAAATGGATTGAGCTTGTCAAACGACCCAAAGCCATCGAGATTCACCGTACCGCCGCGCGGAGCCTTGGGGTTGGCATAGCCAAAATGAGAGAAACCTTCGGGATACTTTGGCTCTCCACCCCACGCCAGCGCATATGCGGCCTGGGCAGCAGGAGGCACAAACGCCACACCGAGAACAAGCCACGCAAGTAGGCAGCAAAGTTTGGGCCAAGGGTCAAAATGAAAAGCTCGTGCGACAATCATGCATTGGATTGTAGCGGAGCATTTTGCAATGGGTTTCTTAACCGGAAAACGTGTCCTGATTTTGGGGCTTTTGTCGACTCGATCAATCGCCCACGGCATCGCCAAGGCCTGCCGAGAGCAAGGCGCAGAGCTGGCGTTTACCTATCAAAACGAGCGTTTCGAACAGCGCGTCAAGGACATGGCGGCCGAGTTTGGTTCTAGCTTGGTGTTCCCCTGCGATGTTGCGGAGGATAGCCAAATCAGCGCGCTCTTCGCCGCACTCAAACCCCATTGGGATAGCTTTGACGGCCTGGTTCACGCTCTGGCGTTTGCCCCTAAGGAAGCTATTTCGGGCGATTTTCTGGAGGGTGCCAGTCGTGAGGCGTTTCGGATCGCCCATGACATTTCGTCGTATAGCTTCGTTGAATTGGCCAAGCAAGCCGCGCCTTTTATGGAGCCCCGCAAAGGCAGCATGATCACTCTCACCTATCTTGGTGCCAATAGGGTGGTGCCGAACTACAACACCATGGGTTTGGCCAAGGCCTCCCTAGAGGCCAGCGTGCGCTATCTTGCGGCCAGCTTGGGTCCTAAGGGTGTCCGAGTCAATGGCATCTCGGCCGGCCCGATCAAAACCTTGGCGGCCAGCGGCATTAAAGGCTTTTCCAAGATTCTCGAATTTGTTGAGACCAATTCACCCATTCGACGCAATGTCAGCACCGAAGATGTCGGCAACGTGGCGGCCTTCCTGCTCTCGCCGTTAGCGGCCGGTATGTCGGCGGAGATCGTTTACGTCGACGGTGGATTCAGCCACGTGGTCGGCGGGATGTAGTGAGCAGACGCGAAACCCGATAAAAGGGTCATCGCGTTGCGCTTGATAAAAGTTACGGAACCGGGTGCTCACCATGCCCGCATCGGTCGCAAAAGAACCTCCCTTCACCACCCGATGATCGCCGAACCAAGGTTCTGAATACTCTTTATACGGATCGGCAGAGAAGCCGGGAAAAGGCTCAAAAACGCTTGCCGTCCACTCCCAGACCTGCCGCCCCCACGTAAACTCCGGCCAATGTTCGGCCGCGTATTGCCATTCAGCCTCGGTCGGCAGTCGCCCGCCCACCCAGTCACAATAGGCTTCGGCCTCATGCGCGCTGACATTGAACATGGCCTCAGCTTTGGGCAGAGGAAACCAGGCGCCAAAGGAATGTTGTTCAAGGCCTGTCGGGCCGCGCCGCCAATGACGAGGCAAGCTTCGGCCGGTACTTTCGACGAAGCGGGCGAACTCTCCAACACTCACGGTTTGAGAGGCAATCTCAAAAGCGGCAAGATTTTGTCGGTGACTGTACTTCTCGTTATCGAACGCAAAGCCGCAACCGGGCTCCGAGCCCATCACCACGGACGCAGAATCGAAGCGGCGCATTTGCGCGTGCTCGCTGGGCAGATTGAGATCGTGCCGAAGGCCGCGTAGCGGATATCCGAGCGTTTGAAATGTGTAGATCAAGGCTTCGACATGCATGTACTCATGGAACAAACTCAGCCTGTGAAAATAAAGCGCCTCATCAGTCTGGGCCAGGCTCGCAAGTTTCTCCAGACTCGCTTCAAGAGTATTGCTCAGATAGGCCTTGGTTTGAGCGATGTTAGGCAAATTTAAAGACCATCGATTGCGGTGCGCTATCTTGTTGGAATCAAAAAGGCGGTCCGAACCTGCCAAGCATGACTCGCGCACCGGCGAATAGTCGGTCGGCTGATTCGCTTGCCGCAAACACCAGTATTCCTGAAACCAGGCTAAATGCCCAATCTCCCACAAGGGAAGATTCACAATCGTGGAATACGGCAGGGTCAGTTGCTCTGGTGTCAACTGATCGAACACCTCCAAGGTGCGAGCGCGAGTTGACCTTAACGCCGCGCCTAAATGCTCCCGATCAGATTGCCTCAATTCAAAACCTCAACACGATCAGCACTAGAACACCTTTTAACGATTACCCGCCACGGCCGCCCGCCGCGCAGGCTAGAAGCTCGCGCAGCCCCTTCACAGCCCCTTCACAGCCTATACTCAGCATTGTCGCATTCAGCATAAACCTTAGACTGATTTCATCATGCCCACGATTCATTTGATCACACCCGCCTTAGCGCAAGCCAATAACGGCAATTGGCAAACCGCCTACCGTTGGGCAAAATTTCTCGGTGATCAATTTGAGGTGATCACCACCAAGCAGTGGGATAGTCGCCAACACCCCGCTCGGTCGCGGGACATGATGATTGCCTTGCATGCGCGTCGCTCGGCGTCCTCGATCACGGCATTCGCCAAAACAGGTCGACCCATTGTTGTGGTGCTGACAGGAACAGATTTGTACCGTGATATCCATGTTGACGCAGAGGCGCAACACTCGTTAGAGCTGGCAGATCGGCTGGTTGTCCTTCATGAACAAGGTGTTCAAGATCTTCCCGCCCATTATCGATCTAAAACCAGGGTTATTTTCCAGTCTGCTCGCCGCCTCAAACCTTCCGGCGATGCGACCGGCCGATCCAAGAAAAAATTCTTCGATCTCGCCTTGGTCGGACATATTCGGGCTGAGAAGGATCCTATGACGGCACTGCGCACTGTGCAGTGTCTGCGCGTTCTTCCAAGATCAGGGTCAGCAAAACCGATTCGTCTC
>JANLRI010000193.1:0-5937 GCA_031361565.1 Betaproteobacteria bacterium
GTGCGCATCAACACCCAGGATTTGGCCGGAATGCGCCCATGCCTAGCCTCCCAGTCCAGCACGTCTTGAACACTCATTAAGTAGTCAGGATCAACAGCACTTTGGGCAGAGCAATCGATCACACAGGCCGGTGCTACGAAATTTTGCACCGGTATCGTATCAACCGCATTGTTCGGCAAGTCGCGCCCCGAGATCCAATGATTTGGCGCATCAAAATGGGTGCCGGTATGTTCTCCGCAGGAAAAGTTATTCCAATACCAGCCCGGCCCGCGCTCGTCATAGCGTGAAGCTTCCTCGATACGAAAAGGCCAGCACTGGCCCATCTCGGGTGGCAGCGCAATATGTGGAAACTCGGGAGATAAGGTTTGGGTAAGGTCCACAATTCGAATGGCACCTTCACTGAGTAACTGACTCAAACCTTGCAACACGCTCGCCGCATCGGGCGAGTTCATTTCTTTTTTGGTCATCGCTACGCTCCCAACTCTTTCTCGAGCACTTTCGGGCTCTCCTGCCAACGGGCAAACCACTCTTGCGCAACGTCTCCAGGGTAAACGTCTTCGACGCCATCTTTCAGGGCTTTGACCACCGTGCTGGCTAAAGCTATCGGCGCGAGTTTTGGCGGAGGCATTTGCTGATTCCACTCATCATCAATCGGCCCAGGAAAGATATTGATCACTCGAATGCCCGCACTGGCCATTTCTGCACGCAAACATTGCGACAAGGATAAGGCGGCTGCCTTCGAGGCCGAGTACGTGCCATGCGAGGGGAAATTACTCAATGCATAAATCGACAAGATATTGACCCAGGCGCAGGCATTATTTGTGCCATCAGCCGCCCGACTCTTCAAGGCCGGACCAAAAGCTTGTGCCAGCCGCAACAAACCAAAATAATTGATATCCATTTCGGCACGAGCCACATCGGTACCACGCCGTCCAGCGATTCCAAAGCTGCGGTGAAGCTCGGCCGTGTTGATCACGATATCCACCTTACCGCCTATCTCGCCTGCGAGCTCATTCACCGATCGCTCATCTGTGACATCGAGGGGCACCCAGGTCACCTGCGCCAAAGACTCTAAATTTTCCATTCCCGGAAAACGCTTCCAGGGCTCAGCCTGCCCGGCCCAAACAATTTCGGCACCGGCAGCCACACAGGCTTCGACCATCGCCTGTCCAAGCGCACTCTTGGCATCGGTCACCAGGATTTTTCTATTTCTCGGGTCGCAGGTCATCTCACGCAACTGAGTATCATCGGCCATTGCTACACTTTCGTCTTGAGGGGTTGCGATTAAAACCGCCTGCCCCGATTTATCCAAACGCGCGATCACCCTCACGGCAATCGGCTCCGGCCCCTTCGGGCCGGGCACCGCACTGTGCACATGGCAAATCAAGGCGGGTCCGGTGGCACCCTTCACCAGCAATTGCACCATCCCTAAACGCCAAGGCAGGCGCTCGCGATAGAACAGATCGTTGCTGTGGTGCAGGACTGTATCGCTCAACAACAGAGCCTCACCTGCCTGAGGACGCCATCGCAAATCCAAGGACAAGCAGTGCTGGCAAGCTTCACGTGGCGGATACTGCACCTTGCGGCAATCCTCACATACTTGCAAGGCAAATTCACCGCGCGCCGCCGCGGCCGTCAAGCCCAGCGCAGTGCGGCCCCGTCGCCCTGGCGGCAAGGTCGCTTGTCGGGTACGGAGCAGTGGGTTTTTGCGCTTGAGGGCTAAGGATGCGCCGACGGAACCCAGCTTCGTCATTGCAGCCTCGCCACTTGCTCGGCCTGCGAATTGTCCGCGCTGGCCAGGATTGCGGCACTGGTACAAACACAACGGTCATAGGTGACCATACCAAAACCACTCAACGCGCCGACTTCAGCATTGGCAATTTGCCGCGCACCCGCCTGATGCGTTAATTGACGAATGGCCTCCACCACATTCAAGAAGCCACCCGAGGCACCGGCCTGCCCCACCGACAACTGGCCGCCCGAAGTGTTTACCGGAAAGCTACCACCATAATGCAATTCGTGCTGACGGACAAACCCGGCCGCTTCGCCTACCGGGCAAAAACCCAGGCCCTCAAGCTGCATCATCACAATCACCGGGTAGTCATCATAGGCTTGTAGGAACTGCATGTCCTGAGGGCCCAAGCCTGCTTGTGAAAAAAGCTTGGGACTATCCATCAACCAACCACCACGCACCATGATGGGATCTTCGGCATAGGCGTTATGGCGCTCGATCGTCGAGAGAATTTTGACGCTGGCGAGCTTCAAAGCGCGCGCTCTCTCTTCACTCATCACCAAGAAGGCATCGGCGCCCGCGCAGGGCATGACACAGTCGAACAAGTGAATGGGGTCGGCCACCGCTCTGGCATCCATGTACTCGTCCAGACTCAAGGCCTTTTTAAAAAGAGCGACCGGATTTTTCAGCGCATTATGTCGTTGCGCGACGCACACCTTACCAAAGTCTTCTCGCTGTGCACCGGTGGTGCGCATGTAATGCGAGGTGATGAAGGCGAACATGGAGTTCGGCCCTCCAGAGCCGTAGGGGTAGGTAGCATCACGTGCAAACTGACTGAAGCTGCCCAAAGACTGACGGAAAGAATCGACTGCATTGGTATCGGCACCGATGCAGGCCACCACCTCAGCATCACCCGCTTGCACCGCTCGTGCAGCACGCCGCAAGGCCACAATGCCTGAGGCCCCACCCATCGGAATATGGTCCAACCAGCGTGGCTCCATGCCTAAGTGCTGAGTGACGCCCACAGCGGTATCCGGTGTCAAAGAAAAACTCGATACGGTCAGACCATCGATGTCTTCCTTACGAAGCCCTGAGGCCTCCAGCAAGGCCTTGAGCGCTCGAGCGATAAACCAATGGGCCCCTTTGGTGGAATAGCGCACGTAGGGCACGCTAATCGGCACCGCTACTGCTACCCCCTGATAGCTGGCTTGATGACGCGATGGGTTCAAGCGAGAGCCTCGCGTTTTTTTAGGCTCGTGGTATCAAAGCAATGCGCTTGGCCAGGCAAGCTCAATGCCAAATTCTTAAGCTCTCCGCGCTGAACTTTTTGAGTCAAAGTCAAAGGTAGGTTGGGTACAAAAGCTACCCATCCTGGTGCTTTGAAGTAAGCCAGCTCCTTCAAACAAAGTAGAGTTAGCTCATGAGCGAGAGATCGCATTTGAGCAAGAGCGTTCTCATACTCTGCGCCCGCGCGGCCACTAAGGTGCACCGATTCATCTTTCAAAATGACGCAGGCCAGGACTTCATCACCGCGCACCGCATCCGGCGTAGCAGCGACCGCCACATCCTTCACCGCCGAATGACGACGCAGCACAGTTTCCACCTCGACCGCAGAAATATTTTCACCACTACGCCGAATCACGTTCTTTTTGCGATCAATAAAATGCAAGTAGCCCAACTCATCGGCCTGCACGACATCACCAGTATAAAACCAGCCGTTCGCCCAGACTTCAGCACTGGCCTGGGGATCCTTCAAGTAAAGGGTAAAGAACCCAAGCCCAGCTCGATCACCGGCTCGTCGGACCAGTAATTGCCCATGCTGCCCGGGGACCACATCCTGCTCTTCATCATCCACAATACGCACCTCAACATCACTGCTAGGCTTGCCAAAGCAGGACGTTCCAACAAAACGCGGCTCTTGATGAGCGATGATACAAGCGGCCACACCAGTTTCGGTCATCGCCCAGCCTTCGACTAAGGGAAAACCAAAGCGCTCCTCAAAAGGCTGGTGCAAGCGCTTGTCTACCCCGGCGCCAAACCCGAAACGCACCTGATGCTGACGATCTTCGGGTGTGACGGTATCGAGCATCAACATTGAAGGCATGACACCGAGATAGTGGAGAATCGTCGCCCGAGATTCACGCACACTCTTCCACCATGTTTTAGGATGGAAGCGATCCACCAGCACCGTGCAGCCTCCCGACAGCAACATCGCCATGGTCGAACAGGCCATGGCGTTCATATGGTTCAAAGGCAGGGGGGTCATCAGACGATCTCTGCCCTCGTGAATTTCGCACAAGCCGCCAAGATCCAGATACCAGCCGCCCGCGAACAGAAAATACTCATTGCTCAGTACGCAGCCCTTGGGGCGCCCGGTGGTGCCACTGGTATACAGCAAGGCACACTCTGTTTCCAAGCCCGGCAAACGTCTGGCCGAAGCTGCGTCTGCCTCAGCTTGCCCAGGTCGCGTCAATCGTTGAGGGATTGCATCGCCCACGGCGATAATGTTTAAGACACACCCTTCGCGTGCCGCCGCCTCTCGAACAAGCCCATGATGGCTCGACAGAGCCACGGCCAAAACGATTTCACTATGGGCAATCAAATAACTGAGTTCAGCCACTCGCATTTCTGAACTGATCGGAACCACCGACACACCCAGGGTATTCAGGGCCAGCCAATGCTCCAGAAACACCGGTCGGTTCTCGAGCAGCAAACCGACCCGGTCGCCATGGACATACCCGGCCGAGTAATAGGCATCGTACAAATAGAAAACCCGCTCAGACAATGCGGCGTAGCTCATTGGCCCCGGGGCAATGCCGTAGATCTCTGCGGTTTCGTCCAAGACATCAATGACCGGATGCTCAGGAAAATGCTTGGCGGAATCGGCAAAACCGGCGGCCACCGAGCCAAACGCCAGCGCCCAGTCTATCCTGGTGTTTTTTGTCTCTTGTTTCATGCCAGCTATGATAAGGGAAAGACACTACAATTTGCGACATGAAACTACAGATCACAATGACCGGCGAGCCCGGCTGCGGTAAAACCACCATTGCCAAGCTCGTCAACGAGAGGCTGGGCTCGCAGTATTTGTCCACTGGTGCGATTCAGCGCGAACTTGCTGAGTCCATGGGTTTGACGACCTTAGAGCTCAACAAGCTCTCGGAAACCGACCCGAGTATTGATGAGAAAATCGATGCACACACCCGATCTCTGGCCGGCTCGCGAAAATTGGTGGTGGATTCCAGAGTCGCCTGGCGCTTTCTTCCCAACTCCTTAAAAGTTTTTCTAGTCTGCCCGCCCTCAGTTGCAGCCCGGCGCGTGCACGCGCAAAACAGAAAGGACGAGAGCTACGCGGATAGCCAACAGGCGGTCGAACTACTACGCCAGCGCTTCGAGAGCGAAAAGGCGCGCTTTGCGCGCTATTACGGTGCATCGCTTGGCAACCTTCGCAACTACGACCTAGTCATCGACACCTCGCTCGCGACTCCGAGTGAAATTGCCGACAAGGTGTGTGACATGGCCCTGGCCGATCAGACCTTCAAGGGTATGCCGCGCCTCTTCCTCTGCCCGCAAAACCTTTTGCCCACCAAACATGTTCGCGGCTTCACGCCCCAGGAGTTAAACCACCTTCAAGACCATTTCGGAGAGGACCACGTCAAACGAGGCGAAACCGAACCGGTCGAAGTCAGTCGTATCGGTGGCCAATGGGCCATTTTGAACGGTCACAAGCGCGTCGCCTTGGCCCTGCACCTCAAGGTCCACTTAATCCCGGGCAGGCTGCTTGGGCAGGACGATGAAATTCTGGACTACGGTGTCACCGCGCGCTCGATGTTTGAGCGAGAGGTTGTGCCGGAGCAAGTTCAGCAGTGGGAAAAGGCGTTCGAATTTAAGTTTACTTGATGGGTACTTTTACGAATCAGCAATCAGGTATGCGCTAGCCGAGTAGCATTGGGTGGGCGGCTCCGCGAGTGTGCTTCATGTGAAGGCCAGCCCGTGTCTAACCCGAGGACTAGGGACGAAATCAATCGCACTTTCTATGTGGCACATCAATACTCTGGATGTCGCTTGCACAAACGAGGAGATACGAGCAATCAATCTTCGTCAAGGACTAATGCTGACACCGATCCGTGGGGCCGGGGCCACAGCCGCGGGGGGGGTATGTGGAGACCGAAGGTGGGGGGGGCACCCCCGCGCCGAGTGGCCGGGGG
>JANLRI010000201.1:0-8100 GCA_031361565.1 Betaproteobacteria bacterium
CTCAGATCTGCTCGCTACCCTGCGCGATCTCGATCTTATGCGGTTGAATTTCGGCATTTTCGTGCTGCATGCGGTGCAAATGGCGATGTTTATCGTGGTCCCGCTGTGGTTGGTCGATTTGGGCGGATTGAGCTTGCCCAACCACTGGAAAGTCTACCTTCCCGTTGTCCTCGGGTCCTTCGTGTTCATGGCACCCATCGTCATGTATGCCGAGCGGCGTGGCATGATGAAGCTCGCTTTCGTGGGCAGTATTGCCCTCATCGCGCTAGTCGAAGCAGGACTCGCGTTTCAGCCCGATGGCCTAATGCAGATGGCGCTCTTGCTTCTTCTGTTCTTCATCGGGTTTAATGTGCTGGAAGCGAGCCTGCCTTCCCTGGTATCGAAGTTGGCGCCGCCTCAAGCCAAGGGTGCTGCGCTGGGGGTGTACAACACGGTGCAAGCGCTTGGCTTGTTTGTAGGCGCCGGGATGGGTGGCTGGCTCTACCAAAGAGTTGGCGGTCATGCAGTATTTTGGGTTTGTGCGGGTGCGATGGCCTTATGGTGCCTGGTGGCGATGAGCCAGAAGCGCTGGAAGGCTGTGCCTTTACGGGTGAGCGCTTAGCGCTTAGCGTTTGGCATTGAGTGCCCGGCGAGTTCTGGGCAGACGGTTGTGCGGCATAATTCCATATTAGTGAGAGCGAGGAAAAAGAGATGGCTTCAGTTAACAAAGTAATTCTGATCGGCAACCTGGGGCGCGACCCCGAGGTGCGTTATTCCCCAGACGGCGCGGCCATTGCCAACCTGTCCGTGGCCACCACCTCAAGCTGGAAAGACAAGGCCACGGGTGAGCGCAAAGACGAAACCGAATGGCACCGTGTGGTGTTCTACGGCCGCACTGCCGAAGTGGCTGGTGAGTACCTGAAAAAGGGTAAACCCGTCTACATCGAAGGCCGCCTTAAAACCCGTAAGTGGACCGATAAAGAAGGCCAAGACAAATACACGACCGAGATCGTTGGAGACACCATGCAGATGCTGGGTGGCCGCGAAGGTGGTAGTGGCGGCGGTGGGGACGATGGCGAGAATATGGCTGGGTCTAGCGGTGGGAGTGATCGCGGCGGATACAGTGGTGGTGGCGGTAATCGTTCTGGTGGTGCTGCGCCTGCGCGCTCGCCAGCTCCAGCGGGGGGCGGTGCAGCTAAGAAGCCTGCGGCTAACTTTGATGATATGGATGACGATATTCCGTTTTGAGGCGTACTTTTTTAGAAATGTAAATAAACCCCCGTTAGCTAATGACTGACGGGGGTTTTTTATTGTGTACAGGATTCCTTGTGAATAAAAGGCGGGGTCTGTAGCCATCAATAGACTACTTTTTCAGCCTAGCCCTGCTCACAAAACCCTCGGTGACCACTGAGCGCAGACGATATTTCGCGAAGGCGATAAGAATGTGTACAGTGAGCACTCAGCGGGCAAGGCAACAGTTTGGCCGCGGCCAAACATGCTCGAAATACACCAAGCTGTCACTTTGGAAATAAAGCCAACAATGCCCCGCTCTAAGTTCACCTACCCCAATGCCTCAACAAGCCCAAGCTTGGTGGTCAATGAAGAGCACATCGAATACGGCTTTATCGGCAAACTCCAAGGCCTCAAGTACGAATATCGCCGCGCATTAGCGACCGGGCCGCGCTAGAGAAGAGTCTACTAACGCAACTTGGCGACGAAGCGTCGGGTAAAGAAGCGGTAAACTTCACGCGGAAGGCGTTGACGATGCTTCGAGAGCTCCCCGCAGATCAAAGTAAAAAAAACCTTCGGGACCTTGGCGTCTCGCTCACCAATATGGTGGCGGTACTTTCTGAGCATTCCAACGAAGGCTTTAGCGAGGAAGCATTGGAACTTGCGCGCGAATCGGTAGCGATTCACAGGGAACTATTCGAACTTCAAGGGGAAATGCACCTCAAGGGCAAGGCGGCCTCACTCAACAACTTCTCCATCCAGCTTGCGCGACAACCAAAAGTGGACTTACGTAAGGAAGCGTTGGAACCCGCGCGGGAAACGGTTGAAATCCGGCGCGAGCTAGCCAACCACCATCGTGCGGCCAACCTTCCGTCTTTAGCTAGCGCGATTAGCAATCTCTCCAATCGGCTCTCGGAGCAAGAAGATAATCTGTCTACGCTAGAGGCGTTGGCCCTGGCGCGTGAGGCCGTGACTTATTTTCGTGAACTTGTTAAAAAGCAGCGAGCAGCGTATCTCCCGGACTTAGCCAAGTCGACGCACAACTTGGTCAATCGTCTTTGGGATCAACGTGATTGGAAGTCGAGACAGGAGGCGTTGCGCCTTTCGCGGGAGACAGTTAGCAACCGCCGTGAACTTGTAGAACACGAGGGAGCAACTTACCTTCCGGACCTGGCGGCTTCGCTCGACATTTTGGCCGTTCGTCTTTTAGAGCTGGATGATAGAGACTCAAGGGCAGAGGCTAGCTTCAATCGCCTTGAGGCTGTGCGAATATGGCTGGTATTGAAGCAGGATTGATCGTGAGTTCACTAGCCTAGGCTGCAAACTGAACCGTTGCGGCAAAATTTTTCGGTAAAGCAGAAGTGGTCCTTTCGATTTTGACCTCAGCTTACCTTGCGTCCTAAGCATGTTCGCAAAAGTGAAGACTCTAGGCAAGAGCCGCGACTTAAGCGCGAAAGTCAAGTTTTTCTGACGAAGTGAATGGTTGTGCTCGACAAGGCCACAAAAATCTGATGTACGTCAAAACAGGGCTAGGTCTCAAAACGCGAGCGACGCCAACCGCGAATTGATCGGCGATTACAAATGGTTCAAACGATAAGTCGCAAGGCAAATTGTTGGGACAATGGTGCAATGGAAAGCTTCCTAAAGTCGCTCAAAGTGGAGCGGGTGTACCAACCTCGATATCAAACCAGAGCTCAAGCTAAAATCGATCTGGTCAATTGGATTGAAGGGTTTTACAATTGTCAACTTCTGCGCTCAAGCAATGGCTATCGAACACCAGTCGCAATGGAATTCAGCTCAAAAGCTGCGTAGGGCGGTGTACGTGAAATCGAGGCAGGGTCAGTATGAATTCATACTTTCATACAAAATTAGCCACTCCCCTTCGGTAGCTTTCTCGACGTGTGAACCACGTCGACCACTTCCCAGAGATCACCCTCGATTTTTCGAATGAAGGCGACATATGGGAAAGTCTGAATCACTAGCCGACGAGTACGGGGGAAAATCTCACTCTCTTGGATAGCCTCGGGAAAACGGTTTGAGTCTTCAACTTGACTCCATATTTCCAGTTCAGCGCGATCAGCGAGCGCGCGGCCGCCCTCCTCTTCGTAATGCAGAACGATTTCTTCCAGACTTTGCAAGGCAAAGTCTGACCATTGAATAGCCATGGATGCTAGAGATTAAGAAGAAACCGCGAGAGATTTTCGGCGAGCCGCCAAGCGAGAAGCAAGAAGCGCTTTTGCCTCATCTTGCGGATAGCTTTTCATTTCGCCACTATCGAGCTTTTGAACCGTGCTTTTTAGGCGCGCTTTGAGCCATTCGGTATAGTCGGCTTCCGGGGTTGCGTTAGCTTCATCGTCTGCCGTGATGATGAAAGGAAGGGTACGAGTTTTTTGAACTTGCTTGAAAAAAATGCGCACCGCTTCCGATGGGGTGATGCCCATTTCACGAAAAACAGCAAAGGCTTCCTCTTTAACGGTTGAATCAAGCCTGAATTGAACCGTGGTATCTCGGGCCATAGCGATGCTCATAGATTGAAGTTTGTACTGACAGTGTATAGACAGTCAATCAAAAGTCAATCAAAAGTCAATCGAAAACAACCTATAAAGCCCTCCCCTTCAAATACCTAGTCTAGAAAAACCTAAAATCCCACCGTTAACTTAAAGTTCACCACTTCCCGCGAGCTAGACTCACTGACAAACGAAGTTTTCTGCCAGCTCCAAGGAGCCACTCCCTTTGTAACGTGCAACGGAGGGATAAGCGCAAAGCGGTCGGGCGCGCTGTGCCGACCAATGGGCCGGCAACTCGTCATTCACGCCACCGGCATTGCCCGCGCCCCGCACTTGAGCGGGCACCGCTTGAGGTGCAAGGCCCTGCTCGACCCAGCGCACCAGAGGCATCAGCAGATCGAATTGATCGGCGGCCGGTCCCGCGCTGCAATGGTTCATGCCGACCACGGGAAAGTAGCGAGCCACATCGCTAGCTTGCCCTTGACGATGGGCATTGAGTCGCTCCCACCATTGACGCGTATCCTCGGCCGAAAAGATTGCATCACTCACCCCGTGATAAATCACCATCTTGGCACCGCGCTTCCATAGAGCGTCCAAGCTGGCTCCTGTCTCATGTCCGGGGGGTGACATCAAGCTCATCCCCGATTCGCGCGTGCCATCGCTTGCGGTCAAGCTGCGTGCAGCCAAATCCTGTACATCACTGCGCAAGCTGTCGACCGCGAGTGGTGGCACTGCAAACACCGAGCCGATGGCACCCGGATCCAAGGCCATGGCATTCACGAACTTCCACTGCGCCCAATTGCGTCCGGCAATACCTGGGTCCCAAGGAAAATTCACATAGAAAGCTTTGCCTTGCTCATTCTGAAAACCCGTTTGCACAGCGGCTAGAGCTTGTTTTTGTGCGCTGGATAGGCATGAGCCATCACGCGTTAAAGCCCCTGCGGCACAGGTCGGCAGGCGATCAAGCTTGAAGCTTGTTTGGCAGGCCTGAGTGGCTTGCACCATGCCGTCGACGGCACCGTCCAGAGCATCGCACTGCTGAAGAATCGCCTGTCCCACCGCCCTGCGCTCCGCCTCGTTTAAGGCCGTGCTCAGATCGGGAATCTGCACATTGGGGGCAAAGGGATGACGGGTCGTGGCGCCCGAAGTCATCAAGGGGGCCCAGGTTTGAGCGCCGGCCAGTTGCGCGAGTGCTGCGTGCGGTAAGCGGTATCCCGGCGCACCCACCAGGTAGCCATCAAACTGTTCGCCATAACGGGCCGCTGCGACCATGGCATGGCGGCCACCGTTACTACAACCGCCAATATAGGATCGATCAGGTGCCTTGCCGTAGGCCGTGCGAATCAATTCTTTCGCCATCGGTGTCAGCTTGCCGACCGCCTGATAGCCATAGTCCAGCCGAGCTTGAGTTTCTAAGCCAAACGCTCCGTTTTGAGCACCGGTGTGGCCTGCGTCCGAGCTGATTACGGCAAAGCCTTGCATCAAGGCTCCGGTGAGCGGCCCGCCGCCTGTAGCGCCTAAGGCGGGAACCACATTGCCGTCCAGACCACCATTGCCTTGATAGAAAAAGCGGCCATTCCAGTTCTCGGGCAGACGCATCTCAAAGGCCACGGCATAATCTCGGCCATCACTACCCTTGCGCTCATTCATCTTACCTTTGACCAGGCAATGCGCTGGAATGTCCTTGCCCGCTAGTTTCAGCACCCCAGCGGCTTGCGGCTGCATACTTTCCAAGCGCGTGTTGGGATGATTGAATTGCGACGAAATCCCATCACAGAGTTTGAGCAAAGAACCCGAGGCTGTCGTGAGACGCGTAGGCCCTGATAGTGGGCTGCAGGAAATCGTGCCCACCATCAGAAGAGCCGACATCAGGACTGATTTTGTGATTAGTATTTTTCTCATTGCCGCTCCAGCGAGATCGATTTTCTATAACTGTATCAAAAGATTTGGAATCCTCTAACATCGGGGATGCTATGTGGCTTTGACCGGGCCAGACCACTTCGCCGCAATGCTCGACCCACTTCCCCGTGAGTGCGGCGTTGCCTGGAATTGTCTGGTGGGCTAGGTGTTTCCTATTTGCGGTGGCTGGCTTGCCAGGGTGCTTTAGGGGTTGCGGCGAAGATTACTTACCGCGCGCCAAGCGGCGTCTCGGCCAAGTTTTGCGTCTGCGTTTGAAACAGAGTATTGTTCTAGCTCGGCGCAAGGCTGTCGGCTGCCGGAAATCACCAAGTACAGCACACAGGCTGCAATATAGCTCCCGGTCGCCGAAGGGTGGCGACCGTCATTGGCATAAAGATTGAGCTGCGGGTTGCCTTCTCGGGCGAGCTGCCAGGCGGGTCCCACGGGTGCGATCTGGGCACCCAACTGAGCGGCCACTTTTTCGTAGGCCGCGTTCAGCGTCAATTGCTGCTCGGGCATGCCGCGCTTTGCCCAGGTCAGAAACAAAATAGTGTTGGCACCCTGCTTCTTGATGGCGTCATCAAAGCGCAGTGCGGCCTCCATCATGCCTTTTGGGTAGATAATGGGAAGATTGCTTTGCTCTTGCAACACCACATGGTCCCAGCGCTCCTCGCCAAGCACGGACGCAGTTGTTCGCAGGCCCCAAAGCGTTTCCAGAGTTGCTCCGCCTACGGTTTGCTCCTTGGTCAGCAGTATTTTTGGAGGCTCAGCGCTGCGTGCAAATGCCCCAACGATCGCTGGGAGATTGTTGTAATAAGTGAAACTGTTTCCAACAAACAGCACCCTGAGCGGCCCGGCATCGCTAGACCGATTCTGCTCGGCTCCATGGGCTGAGCCTAAAAAAGCGCCGACAAATAAGAGGAGACCGAACCGAATGGAGCGTACGATATTCATCATGATTTACTCAGCCTTGTCAAAAGGAGCGAGAAGCTGCTGTCCCGCGTCCAAGTTTTATTTGCAGGCTGCGATGTTTAATTAGTGCTTCCCTAGTAGGACCAAGGGCCTGTCATCGCGACTTGCATCGAACAGTAACTCATTTGAAAAACCTCGGGAATCACGGGTAAACTTCTCCAACCTCTCATTCAATGGAATCGATGCCATGTCTACCACCTTCGCTCATCAGCCTAGTAGCCTCGCGGCACTACGTCGGGCCTTCGCCGACATGCATGTGGCCGGCTGCTTCATCATCCCTAACCCCTGGGACGTGGGCAGTGCTCGTTATTTAGAGAGCCTAGGCTTCAAAGCGCTGGCCACGACGAGCTCCGGGTTCGCTTGGTCGCGTGCTCATGCCGATAACGCGATTAGTCGCGACATGGCCTTGGAGCATTTGCATGACCTGGTCAATGCGGTGAAGGTGCCCGTGAATGCCGACTTCGAAAGTGGCTTCGCGAGTAACGCTGCGGGTGTCGAGGAGAGCGTGAGCCTGGCGGTGAGTACCGGAGTTGCAGGTCTTTCCATTGAAGACTCTACCGGCAATGCGGCGCAACCCTTGTTCGCACTGGACGAAGCGGTTGAACGTATGCGTGCAGCACGCAAAGCGATTGATCGTGCGGGCGGCGATACACTTTTAGTAGGACGTGCCGAGTGCTTCTTGGTCGGGCGGCCCGACCTGACCGAAACCATTGCGCGCCTTCAGGCTTATTCCAACGCGGGTGCGGATTGCCTCTATGCGCCTGGTATTAGCAGCCCCGAGCAAATTCGTGAGATCGTCAGCGCCGTCGCGCCCAAACCCTTCAACCTCCTGGTGGGTTCAGCCAGTAAGCTTACAGTCGCCGAGATTGCTGCGCTTGGTGTGAGAAGAGTTAGTGTGGGCGGCGCTCTGGCACGTTCCGCATGGGGAGGCTTTATGCGCTCGGCTCAGCTCTTGGTGACCCAGGGCAAATTCGATGGTTTTGCTGAAGCGGCGTCTGGCAAGGAGCTCAATTCACTTTTCAAATAATTGGCCCTCGCCAAGTGTGGAACGCCACACTAGCTCTGGTCGATACGCCCGCGAGCTTCACCCTCGGTTGAGAGCATCGCCGGTGCACTCGCCCAGGATGATCTGGCTTGAATATTTCTACAGAAGGTTTGACTGGGCACTTACTTAAATGGATTGGCGGTTGCGAACCATACCCCTAAGGCCACCGAGATAATGAAGGCCCCATCCAAAAGACCCGCCAACATAAACACCTTGGACTGCAGCTTGTCCATCATTTCGGGCTGACGGGCAGCACCTTCCATGTATTTGCTCGCGAGCAGTCCAATCCCTATACAGGAGCCCAGCGCTCCCAACCCAATCATATGCCCGACGGCAATCGGGACATTACTGATGTCAGTCATTTCATTCTCCAAGTTTTGTTGAGGCTCCAATATGAGAGTCAATTGGGCCTGTGTCGATTACCTCTGAGGTAAGAGTGCTAGTGTCGACCAGCGCTTCAGCGATTAC
>JANLRI010000210.1:0-5139 GCA_031361565.1 Betaproteobacteria bacterium
CGACATGGCCCTTCAAGCGCTGATCCGCGCGGGCGAGGCAGATCGCACTTATGATCTCATCATATCCTTCCCTGGGTTGATAACCGTGTCGGTCCGCTACGGTTTGGACGACGGAGCCCTTCATGGTCACTTCTATCGCAACATTGCGTGCGTGGCTAAAGAAGGTGAGGCGACTGGCGAACGGTTCGGTGCAATGGATCTTGCGTCCTTTGCCGATGTGCAAGGGATCGGTGCCGATATAGGCGAATCGTTTGCCAAGTGCATCTTGGACGACTGGATCTCGTAACGCTGCATCACGAATCTGCCGCTCAAGATCATCGTTCAATGATCCGGGAAGTGGCTCGACCTGAATCGCTCTTACATTTTGCCATTCACGTGGCTTGGGCGGCCAACCTTGTTCTCGTGGACTAAAATGCATTTCGGGCAATCGAGGCGGACCCTTAGGAAGTTTGTCCAACTCTTCTGTTACCTGAAGAACCGTACCCATATGCAATCGAATACCATAAGATGAATTCATAGATTTAAATCCTTTCGTCTCTAAGGCGTGACAATCAGTGTCACACGATGACTTTTCGCGTCACAACGGTCGATAAAGCGACAGAATCAGAATTTCCGGGAGCATAGAGAAGAGGAGATGAAATTCAACCGGATGAGGAAAAGTATCTACCGCTACGGCGCCCTTGTCAAACGCCTGCGGCGACAGTGGCGAAGTGTTTTGTCGCGGGGACCATCGCCCACTCATGCCGGGCCAGCAGTCAAAGAGAGCGGGCCAAAGTGGGGGCAAACCTAAGTGGTTGCCTCAGCCCTCGCGGCAAGTAGACTGTTTAATCTTCTCACAAGCGTCGCATTGGCTAAGGTCGAGGTTTCATGGGCATTGACAAGTTAACTTTGCCAAGTCGCGCGCATGCGTGACCGGCAATAATCCTCATGCCAAGCTCCCGCAAATTTGGCTCCAGGCCACAAAGCACCTCGTGATCGCCAACCGGTGATTCGGTGCGCTCAGTGTATGACGGTAGTTTCTGAAGTGGTTGTTGATCGTTGAAAAACTGGAAAGGAATTTTTGCGCTGATCCGGCCGACCGGAACCGGTCTCGCCGTTGCTCTCGTTGCCTGGTCGGCTGGTGCGAATTCTCTGCTCGATTATTCGCACCCTTGTCCTTGATGTGCTCAACGCTAGGCATCAGCTTTTTCATTGCGACACTATAGCTACCAAGCCGGTCGGTGATGACTCGACGCGGCAGAGTGCCCTCCACTCTCAGAATCTTTCTGAAAAACCGCTCTGCGGCTCGGGAATCACGGTGGCTTTGCACGAGGATGTCGATCACTTCTCCGTCTTGATCGACTGCTCTCCACAAATACTGATTGCGGCCATCGATCATCAGGTAAACCTCATCCAAATGCCAGGTATCGCCAACCGGGCCTCGGCACTTTTTCAGGCGCTTCGAATACTCGGCACCAAACTTCTGGCACCATGCCCGAATCGTTTCGTAGCTCACGGTGACACCGCGCGCGAACATCATTTCGTCAACATCGCGATAGCTCAGGCTGTACCGAAAGTACAACCAAACACAGCGGCCGATAACCTCAATCGGGTAACGATGGCGATGGTAATGACGGGAAATATCCATGGCGTCATTCCATCACAACTAGCTCAAGTTGACAATGCCGCCGGCACCTTGGTTGCGATAAAGCGGGGCGTGCCGGAGCTTGAAGCCGAGAACTCGAGGCTGATGTAGAGGAGCACAAATACCGCGAATGAAGGTATACCATAGCTTCTTCTAATAACCGTATTCCCGATAGCTATGAACCGCCAACATTTCAGACCTCCGTTTTCTACCACTTCAGTTCCACCATGGGGCTGTCCAGCATGCGTAGAAGGAGGCTTAACTATCGTCATGAACACTCTACGCATCGAAGAAACCACCATTTCAAGGAAGAGTCAAAGTGACCCTGATTGGGAGCCGAATTGGACTAGACAACAATTCTCGATATTGCTCCGATGCAATCGATGCGAAGAACCGGTGTTTTCTATCGGCAGTACTATGCTCATGGAAGTGGAGGATGAAGACTACAGACAACGTCAAGTCGAAGCACTTGTTCCGAAGTTTTTTGTTTCCGCTGTTCCCATGATTACTTCGCCTAAAAGCTGCCCGGTTGAAATTTCCGCTGAGGTTTTAAATGCAAGTTCCCTGTACTGGACTTCTCCACCATCGGCTGGCAATCTATTCGTGTCTGCGTGGAGCGGCTCATGGATCATATGAAAGTCTCTAAGCAAATAACGACAAAGCGGGGAAAATCTCAAGACCTAGCGCTTCATGCTCGGATCGAGCTGTTCGCCAAGACGAGCCCGGACGTCGGCAGTAAGTTACTTGCTATCAAGTGGATCGGTAATTCAGGCAGTCATTCTGACCAACTCCAGAGTGAAGACATACTCGATGTGTTTGATTTGCTATCTTATGCATTTGGAGAAATTTTCGAAAAAAATCAGAGCTATTGAACCAACTCACCGCATCAATCAATAAGAGAAAAGGCCCAGTATCCATATGACCTGCTTTTGGCCGGACAGCCCGAATTAATCACGCCGGTCTTGCAAGTGGTTCAGCGGGTGCTTTCTCGTCACCTGCTTGAGCAAGCGAGAGTGAAGACAGGCGAGGGCGATTGTGGCTCCGTGACATTGATTCAAAGGTTCGGATCTGCGGCCAACTTGAACATCCACCTGCATTGTTTGGTACTGGACGGTGTTTACCGAACAAATGCTAACGGCGTACCAGAATTTATTGAGATTCCAGCGCCAAGCGACGAGCAGATACGGGAGGTGTTGCAAAGAATCATCAATCGGTTGATGAAGCAACTGGTTCGTCGCGGCATTCTGGTTGAGGGTAAAGGGTCGGTGAGTACTGTATTGAAATAGGTTAAGAAGACGCTGAAGATTAAGGTCCGAACAAACTGATACGGATAGAGTGATGAACGAGATTGAGAGGGAAGTGGTTATCCCGGTGGTTACCGGGTAAATACAGGGCCGCAAGATTGATGGCCGAGTGATTTACGACGTGAAGGCAAAGCGCGAATTGATTGCGTTGAGCCTAGAGTCGTCGGTGGCCGTTGAGACGATTGCGAGTAGCAACGGTGTGAGTGCTGCGGTGCTCCAGAAGTGGTTAACGCGAGAGCGCACTGGGGTGAGGCCGACCCGTCGCAACAAGGCCAAGCCACGCGGGGCAATGGTGCCCATCGTCGTCAAACCGGCGGTAGCGGCGAAGCCGATCACAACCAGTGCGGGCCTTGAGATCGAGCTGTCGCGTGGCAAGGTTAGGATCAATCATGTGGACGCTCAGATGCTAGGCCTGGTGTTTGAGTTGCTGGGCGCTCATTGATGATGCAGTCCTTGGTGGGGCTTCCATCGGGTACACGAGTTTGGGTAGCCGCAGGGATCACGGATATGCGTAAAGGGATGAGCGGGTTGGCTGCGATTGCGCAGCTCTCGCTGGCAGCGGACCCGTATAGCGGGCACGTGTTTGTGTTCCGAGGCCGCCAGGGTGAAGCTTAGGCGAGGATGTCACTGAGCATTTAGAGTTGATCCCTGAGCACTTGAAGGTGGTGCGCACCCGCAGACCTAAATACGGTTGCGCGGGTTGCCAGACAATTGTGCAGGGCACGGCCCCCAGCCGTGCCATCGCCCGAGGCCTGTTCGGCCCAGGCTTGCTGGCGCATCTCGTGGTCTTCAATACTGTGATCATCAGCCGCTACACCGGCAAATCGGTATCTACGCCCGCCAAGGCGTGGAGCTGGCCAGCTCCACCCTCAGTGACGCGGTCGGTGGCATTGAGGCGATCACGGCACCACTTACTGAGGCGCTGTATCGGCACATCATGTCGGCGGGCAAGCTTCATACCGACGACACGCCGGTGACGGTTCTACAACCAGGCAGGAAGAGCTCGAAGACGGGCCGATCGTGGACCTACGTGAGAGACGACACCGGGTGGCACGACCCGGCGGGCGCATTGTAACTCAGAGAGACTTGCAGCCCATCCTCATGCGGATCGAATGTGCAAGTAGCAGCACGGGCCAGGTGAGGCCTAACCACCAGTGAGTGATTCGAGAAGCCTCTCGTATTAAATTGCCCCCGTAGAGGAGCGATAAGCCCGTCGCGCTAAGTACAACCACCGCACCCAGACCCAGGATTCCGAGGTACCAAGTGATACCTTTATTAGGCCATTTCCAGGCGAGACCAATGTGTCGCCAAAGCGTGTGACCGATCAAAACGCAAAAGAACCAAGCCAAGCCGCCGTGAATAACGGTGGCGAAACGCCGAGCTTGCATTTGTATTGCCGAGAGACTGTCGAGCTCTGCGAGGGGTGAGTAGCCCAGCAAGAGGCCGCTGATGAAAAAGCCCAGCACTTGGAGGGCCAAAATCCAGTAAGTCAAGCGTTTCCATGCTAATTTGGATGCGGTCGTGGATGGGTCGTCCGATTTTTTAATCATGAAATTTAGGCACTGAAAACGCGCTAACTCGAGCGCCAAAGGTTGGCGTGTACTTGTTTTAATATCCGCGAGAAACGGGCCGATCCTTGCGGTTCTTGAAGCCCCCATTTCGTGAGTGTATCGGCGATGACACAGGTGGGTGCCTGGGCGCTGCAATGCCTCCAAAGCCTAGTGTGGCAATGACTGCCTAGATTTTTCGTGCTGACAAACTCCGAACTGCCACGCTCTGTAGCGGATGTGGCTATGGCCGCATTGCTCAGCATAATTGTTGTCGTTGAACCCCGTGGGGCTCCGAAGTTGCCCCGGCGTCTTCGCATTCCGTTGGGCACATTAGCCCGAGGTTGATCCACGAAGACGCTATCCCGATGACACACTTCAATGCGCCAAGGTCGGACCCCCAGCACCCGCACATCGCCACCGGCGTTGATCAGCGCACTGGTGATGCCAAACTGCTGCAACACGGCGACCGCTTGGTCAACAGCGAAGCCCTTTGCGATGCCACCGAAATCGATGTGACAAGGTTGAATGATTTTAAGGCGATTCTCCGATAGGAGGAGTATGTGGTCCGATAGCTTAGTGCCTTCTGTCATTGGCGAAAAAGGGCCCAAAGAGTGGGGCTGTGAAAGTCCTGGCCGCCGCCCTAATTGGGCGAGCCGATTGC